>CAUJHL010000014.1 GCA_963204705.1 Pseudomonadota bacterium
CAGCCAAGCTTTGGCTGTCCTGTCCAGAACATCGGATATCGGCGGCAACTCGACACCGACCATCGCCAGCTCCTTCAGTTCGGCCGATGACCACGGATAGCCCGATGGCAACGAGGGCAGCCCCAATTGCCACCAGAGCACACGATCAAACGACTCACAGACGGCTGCGGGATCGGAAACCCCCATCAGAGCCCCGACTTCCGGTTCCAGCATCGGGTTTTCGCTACCACGCGCCGTAGCCTGAGCAACGAGCTTTTGAAGCTGGCGCGGCCTAATCGTTTCGACGCCCTGTCTCACAAGTGCGTCCAGAGCATCCCTGCAAACTGTGCATTGCGCGAATCCCGCGTTAAAGGCAATTCGCGCAGTCCGGTCCGTATCCGCGAGGCGCGATCGGAAGTAATCGATCAGACGGGCAACGCGGTCGAGGACAACATTGACCTGGGCGCCCATGTCCTGAGAGTGCCGCGGATGTTCAATCCAGAACTTGATCGTCGCCCTGATTTCATCGGCGCGATCCTGATAGTGTTCGTCGACGTCACCTAGGGCATCATCCCAGCTTGTTCCCCCAATACCCGGCTTTTCGGCCAACTTCCCAGCCAACTTGCGACGGGCATACCCAGGGACCGGACAGATCGGATGGGTAAGGAATTGAAGGAGGCCATAAAAATTCAGCGGCTCCCATAGGATCTCCAGTGCCAGGGGCAATACCTGCAGGGTCGGCCTGAATGCGCTGGCATCGCGGAAACGCTGCCGAGCACCGTCGGCTGCCACAAGGATGCTATCTAGCACAGCCCCGTCAGAACTAGAGACGATCAGACCATCTCCATCAGACCCAATGACTGACTGAGCTAACCACCGGCCCGCCAGAAAACGAGTTTCTCCCTGAACCACCTTCAGCGATCCGTCATCCTTCCACGTAAGCTTTGATACTGCATTGCCATTTTCAGTCTTGAGTAAGGCTTCTTGGACCTCACCAAGAAAACCGGTTCCAATCGCCAGCCCGACCTTGTTGGACACCGTGTTCAGCGGTAAGCGCGACAGAATGTCTCGCCAGCGCTTTGGAAACCATTCGACGGGATCAACCAGCTCGATTTCATCGATCGCGAGTTTCCGGCGATCCATGGACATCAAGACAAATCCAAGTCGTTCACCCAAACCTGGGAGAACAGCCTCTCGCGCACTTCTCTCGACATCGGCGAGGTCGCGAAGACGCTGGCTTGTTGCGTGTTCAAGAGCTCCGGACCAACCATGGATAATCCATTGGTCACGCCAAGCAAGCAGGGTCGCGGCAGTACCCAGTTCGTCCGTTTCAAATGTCCGGTGATAAAACCGGTCCGACGTGTCGCAGCGCTTCAGGCAATCACGATAGTGGACAATCCGCTCAGACTGACTCCCCCCATTACTGTGGAGACCAAGCTGCGTTTCCAGAATACCCAGCAAACCAAGAGGGCCAACAGTCATATAGCCCAGTCGGTTTGCTGGATGCCAGCCACGCTGGCCATCGAGATGGAGCCCAAGACGGATTTTCAAGGGTATTTCCCTGTTATTTCGTTTCTGTACTGAACAGCCTACAGGATAAAAAGCTTACCAGATGAGCTACTCAACCAGTACATTGCCTGAGAATTCAGGTAGCTATTAGAGCTCTGCCATGATTCTGGTGAACGCCTTGTCCTCCTTCTTGTAGCCATTTCTAGGACCGGTAAATCCCTGGTCCAGGATTGTAGTGCCTCTCATCTCGGCAACATGGAACAGCTTCCAGCCAACATATTCGCCAGATTCACTCCCACCACGCACCTGATATGCCCGCAGTGCCTGGTGCCCCTTCCCGTCAATACCGTATGTATGGGGTTCGACGGTTCTGGGGTAGCCGTCATACGAGAACTGAAGCAACTTCCTGGTGCGAATGGCGTCAGCAATATTCACGAAGGGATCTCCTGTTGGCTGGCGGGCAAATCAAGTCAAGTTTTAATAGGAGCTGTGGATTATTGCCGTACAATTTAAAATCTAACGGACTGACTCTTGCGAGTGTCACTGAAGGCATATAATCTATTCCAGTATACTTGGTGCTTTAAGGGATTTGCTCATTAATTTAAAAATTTATCCTAAAATGTAAAGTTACTTTTTAATGACCAGGCACATGCTTGCTGCCCCTTCAGCTGCGAAGTTTAGTCAACAGCTTTACCAGTTCGGCAATGGCGGTAAAAGGTTCGGGATCCGTGTACGCAGTAAAATGTACAGCCAATCGTTCTGCGCGTTGACTGGCAATGGGCAAATGCGCCTTGGTGACTTCAAATTTTCTGCCTGCGCCTTTCTCATAATCGGGAATATGCAGCTTCAGGCGGCGTATCACTTCGTCACGGTGTAGCGGAGCCTGAATATCTTCATAGTGGAGCAGTAGCCACAGCTCAAAACAGGGCACCGAGGCAATAGCCCTAAAAACAACTGGCCGTCCTTCATCGTTCCTGAGCTTGCCATTCAACGACTCAGCCAGCCTCAGCGCGTCAAAATAGCTGTTATGATCGTCTCGGTCGAATACGGCATAGACTTGTTCGAATGCGCGTGGCTGGATATTTTGGTGACGGTCGCCGTTTATGAACAAATGTTCGGCGAACTGTACCGCCTGGATGGGCATCATACCTACCGCATTGCGCCAGACAGCTACATTGGCAGTGTGCAGACGATAGGCCGCACGAATTTCACGAAAGTAGTTCGGCTCGGTTTTGCTACCTTCAGAGACGATCAGGATGCGGTCGTAGCTGGCGCGCCGCCCCTGCTTGCGTTCAAGCTGTTTTCGCTGGCGTTCCTTGGGCGAATTGTCGCGGGCCATCAGTGCTTCAGCCCCAGCGTGTGATTGAGAAATGGGATACCGCCGTACCGACCAATCAGGTAGCCGCGCTCCAGCGCCTCTTTCTTGCGCGGGCTGAATTCAGATAGGCTGACCAAGGTTGATGCCTGATCACGATCTTTCTCTACAAACCATACTTGATCGCGCCGGAACAGATCTGGGGCATCCAGCAGCGAGGTATCGTGGGTCGTAAAAATCAATTGCGCGCCGCCGGTGTTGATCTCGGGCCGGTGGAATAATCGTACCAGCTCACGTACCAATATGGTATGCAAACTGGTGTCAAGTTCATCAATGACCAATGTCAGCCCTTTGCTGAGGACACTCAGAACCGGGCCGACAAGAAACAGCAGGTTGCGCGTGCCACTGGACTCGTCCATCAAATCAAATACGGCCTTACCTTGTTCGGTATCATGGTGGAAGCGCAACTCGTGTTCTTCCAACTCCTCGGATCGCACTTCAGTTTTACCGGCCACCAGGTCGAAGTGAACAGTTTGCCCGGGTACCTTGCGTGTTTCGACCTCAATATCGGATATGCTGATGTCGGCAGCAGTGAGGAAGTTGCAGATATCCTTGCGGCTATCGGCCTGCTTGAGCATCTGGATGGATATGTGCGGGTTGAGTTTTTCCTGTTCATTAAAAATAATCAGTCGGTTTGCAAACCAATCGAATATCGGGCGCAAGGCTTCGCTATTCAGTTGCACCGCCATTGA
>CAUJHL010000015.1 GCA_963204705.1 Pseudomonadota bacterium
GAGGCCGTTTACGGGATTTGCGCAGACCGAGTTTTTTCCGCTCGACTTCACGGGCATCGCGAGTCACAAATCCAGCCTGACGCAGTGCTGGCTTCAGTGTTTCATCAGAAGCAACCAGAGCGCGGGTGATACCGTGACGAATGGCACCAGCCTGACCACCGATACCACCACCTTTAACGGTAATGAACAGGTCATATTTGCCAGTAGCTTCGATCAGCTCAAGCGGCTGACGAACGATCATACGGGCAGTTTCGCGGCCGAAATACTGCTCGATCGTGCGGTTGTTGATGATGATCTTGCCAGTACCTGCAGACAGGAATACACGGGCAGTTGCGGTCTTGCGGCGACCAGTACCGTAATTTTTTTCCATGGTGATCCCCTTAGATGTCCAGAACCTGTGGCTGCTGGGCAGTGTGCGGATGCTCGCCGCCGGCATAGACTTTCATTTTACGGATCATGGCATAGCCCAGAGGACCCTTTGGCAGCATACCTTTAACGGCACGTTGCAGGACTTCTTCAGGCTTGTGGGCGATCAGCTTGGTGAAGTTGGTTTCTTTAAGGCCACCCGGAAATTCGCTGTGACGATAGTACATTTTGTCCTGGGCTTTATTTCCAGTAACAGTGATCTTTTCGCAATTGATCACGATGATGTAATCGCCAGTATCGACGTGTGGGGTGTAGCTGGTTTTGTGCTTGCCACGAAGGCGGCGAGCAATTTCGGTCGCGAGGCGACCCAGAGTTTTGCCAGAAGCATCCACTACGAACCAGTCGTGTTGGACTTCAGCTGGCTTGGCGCTGAGGGTTTTCATCACACTTGCCTATTATCGTTGGTTTGTCGCCGGTAGTGGCCACAAACAATGGGAAGCGCGAATACTACGGAAACATGTCTGACAAAGCAAGCCCTGTCAGCATTTCCAGCGTATAAAGGGGCATTTGATCGCTAATCAAAGCGATAAATGTCCATGCCCAGTGAGCCCATGGCAAAACTGCTGTGTATCACGCTAAAGCGCTGGCCGGCACCCAGGGCAAAAAACAGTGGCAAAAAATGCTCATCCGTAGGGTGATTTCGTAGGGCGTAAGGTGCCTGTCGCACCCAGTCCAGCGCCTGATCGACGCCATCGGAAGCCAGCGTGTTAATCACCCAGTTTTTAAAGGCGGAGGCCCATTCTGGCGGCCCATCCAGTTCACCCCTCCAGTCCAGTTCCGCCAGATTATGCGTGATGCTGCCAGAGCCGATCAGCAAGATTTGTTCGTTACGCAAACCCTGTAATGTCAGTCCAATCGCGTAGATATCATGGGCAGTGGCGCGATGTGGCAAACTGAGCTGAATAACGGGAATGTCTGCCTCGGGGTACAGGTGTAGCAGCGGCATCCAGACGCCATGGTCCCGGGGACGAATCGAATTCGGCGTGGCAGCAATACCTTTATCGCCCAAGATGGTGATCAGACGCTCTGCCAGATGTGGAGCGCCAGGGGCAGGGTAGCGCAGTTGATAGAGCGCGTCCGGAAAGCCACCAAAATCATGCCAAGTGTCGGGCTGCTGTTGGGTGGAGACTTCCAGCCGACTGCTTTGCCAATGCGCGGACATCACGATGATGGCTTTGGGGCGAGGCAAATTGTGGGAAATCCGCTGAAACGCCGCTCCGACCTGCCCGGGGTCCAGCGCCAGCATCGGGGAGCCATGGGAAATAAAGAGGGAAGGCAGGGTTTGCTGGGTCGTCTCCATGGAATGTTTCCGTCGGTGAAGTCGGTAGATGGCCTGAGTGTGGCAGATTCTGAATGGGGGATTTTTTAGTTTTTGTGGAAGGAGTGGTTAGGGTGGGTGAGGTGCGATAAATTCACACTGAATGTTTCATACCAGAACTCCTCCATCGGAATTGCCATGAAAACAAAACCGCCTGACAGCTTCTTTTAATCACGCCCGATGATACGGATGCCCTTTAAGCATACTCATCGCCCGATAGAGCTGCTCCACCACCATCACTCGAACCAAAGGATGCGGCAAGGTCAGATCCGACAGTGACCAATGCCACTCCGCCCGTGCACGAACCGCATCAGAAAGCCCATCCGGTCCACCGATCGCCAGTGCCACATCCTGACCTTCCAGCATCCAGCCATGCAGAGTAGTCGAGAGCTTTTCCGTGCTGAGCGAACGGCCACCGACTTCGAGTGCAATCAGCCGCTCTCGCGGGTTCAATGCCGTCAAGATAGCCTCACCCTCCAGCACCCGATAGCGTTCACAATCCGCAGGGGAATCCGACTTGCCGCGTTTCGCCATGGGTAATTCATGCAATTGCGTGACTAGCATCGGCTGAATGCGCTTGTGGTAATCCTGAAATCCGGTTTGTACCCAATCGGGCATCTTTTGGCCGATGAACAAGAGTCTTAATTTCATTGTCTCTGTACTGATCAACGATCGGGTTCATTGAGCTTGTCGAAATGTACTTGATCGTGGAGCTTCGCTGTTTGCTTGCGATCCCTTCGACGGGCTCAGGAAGCAGGAAAGGCTCAAGGGAGCGCGCACCAGTGCATTGAGCTTGTCGAAATGTACCTGATCGTGGAGCTTCGCTTTTTGCTTATGATTCCTTCGTCAGGCTCCCCTTCGACAGGCTCAGGGAGCAATTGTCAGACCTTAGGAGCCAGACTTCTGCGCGGGCTTCCAGAGGCTTTCCAGATCGTAAAACGTCCGTGCCGTTGGCAGCATCACATGCACCACCAGATTGCCAAAATCAATCAGGATCCATTCCGCGTCACGTTCACCTTCAATGCCAATCGGGCGGAAACCAGCTTTGCGGGCTTCATCAGCAACATTATTGGCCAATGCCTTGACGTGACGAGTAGAGGTACCACTGGCGATGATAATGGTATCCGCGACATCGGTAATGCCGCGCACGTCCATAATCGCCACGTTTTGGGCTTTGACGTCATCCAGTGCATTACGCACCACAGACAGGCAATTCGCAGGCGCGACAGGGGTTTCGCTAAACTCTTCATTAAAATCGGTGGCAGTCACATCAGACGCACCGGCAAAGGATTTTTTCAATGTGTGTTGACCCAGGGAAGGTTCAGGGTTCATAAAGCGATCAATTTCCATACAAATTGGACTGCTGAATATACCTTAAAACGCGCCGCGGAACCAGTCCGACAGATGTACCAAGATGTTCAGCCAACGCATCCCTGAGCAACGTGCTGCTGATCGGTGGCGGAATAAAGACGTCGAGAAAGATGCTTCCCGCAGGCGTTGCGAATAAATGTGAAGGCGTACTCACGAGTCGGGACTCCAGTTCGGGAAACAATCGGGCCAATTCCTGTAACTGGGCATTGCTTGCTGTCTGACTGATTGTAACAGCGGGAAGCGACTGAGTCGCACGGCCAAATACCCAAAGATGTGCATACGCCAGCAGGGAAAATTCCCCTTTCCAGCGAGGCAGACTGCGAAAACTGTCTTCACCCAGGGCAAAAATAATGGGGCGACTCGGGCCAATTCGGCGACGGATGTGTTGCAGGGTATCCAGCGTAAAGGTCGGCGGAGTGCCCTTGAGATCGGTAGTATCCACACCGAAAGTCGTGTCCCGTAGTGCCAGCCGCAGCATCGCCAGACGATGTTTAGCTGAGGTTTGGGTACGTTTAAAGGGTGAGCCGGCGGTGGGTAAAAAGCAGATGTGTGCCTGTGGTATCGAGGCTTGCAGTCGCTCAGCCATGCTTATATGGCCGACATGTACCGGATCGAAGCTCCCGCCAATCAGCACCAGAGGCGCGGACTGGCGGGTATTTTTATCAGGGTGCTGGGGCATGTTTCTGACTGGCTTGCAGTGCAGTCAGGGCGATGGTGTACACAATGTCTTCTACCAAAGCGCCCCGTGACAGGTCATTGACAGGTTTATTCAGCCCCTGAAGCATCGGCCCCACGCTCACCACGTTCGCACTGCGTTGTACGGCTTTGTAGGTGGTATTGCCGGTGTTCAGATCGGGGAAAATAAACACCGTAGCGCGTCCTGCAACCTGAGAATCCGGAGCTTTTTGCTTGCCCACACTTTCAATGGCGGCCGCATCGTACTGCAAGGGGCCATCGATCATCAGATCAGGACGGCGCTCGCGGGCGATTCGCGTGGCTTCGCGGACTTTATCCACGTCACTGCCCGTACCAGACTCGCCGGTGGAATAACTGATCATGGCCACACGCGGCTCGATACCAAAGGCCAGGGCAGACTCCGCGCTCTGAATGGCGATTTCTGCCAGCTCGGTGGCATTAGGATCAGGGTTAATCGCACAGTCGCCATATACCACGACCTGCTCAGGCAGCAGCATAAAAAATACCGAGGAAACCAGCGAATAGCCCGGCGCCGTTTTGATCAGCTGAAAGGCTGGCCGTACTGTGTTGGCGGTGGTGTGAATTGCCCCGGAAACCAGTCCATCGACTTCATCCAGCGCCAGCATCATAGTGCCCAGCACCACAGTGTCCTGTAGCTGTTCTTCGGCCATGGGCTCCGTCAATTTGCCCTTGCGGCGCTCAACCATCGGCGCAATGTAACGCTGCCGGATCGGCTCTGGATCCACTATTTGCAAGGCGGGGGGCAAGGTCAGGCCGCGTGCAGCAGCAACGGCTTCGACTTCTTCACGCCGTGCCAGCAGGATGCAATCGGCAATGCCACGATTTTGGCAAAGAATAGCAGCCTGAACCGTTCTCGGCTCGCTTCCTTCAGGCAGGACAATCCGCTGACGCACGCGCTGGGCTTCTTTGACCAGTCGATGACGAAATGCTGACGGCGACAGGCGATTGCTGTGCTGTTGTTTGACGAGTTTCGACAGCCAGTCCATGTCAATAAATTCGGACACATAACTGGTGACTTGTTCGGCGCGTTCACTGTCATCCGGTGGGATTTCGTTGCTGAATTTACCCAACCTGAGCACGGTTTCAAAGGAATCACTTTGCACGGACAATACAGGCAACCCTGTTCTCAGCGCAGGGCGGCACAGGTCAAGAATGGCCTCGCCGGGCAGATAGCCGCCAGTCATGAGAATGCCCGCCAGAGGCGTACCGCTTAGGCTGCTGAGTGCTGCCGCCACTAAAATGTCATCACGGTCGCCGGGGGTGACGATCAGGCTGCCGGGGCGAAATGCCCGAGTCACATTGGCCACTGTCCGGGCGCAAAGCGTGGTGCTTTGGACACGACGATGCAGGCTGTCGCCGCGATTGAGCCAAATGGCGCCGATGGATTCAGCCACGTCGTGCGTGCGGGGCACACTCAGCGTTTTACTAAAAGGCACCATTCCGAGCAACGCAAAGCGTTCACTGCCGATCAGCGGTGAACATTCCTGCAATTGCCGAATCAGATCAGTGCGTGAGGCCCGAAGGCTATGACTGTGTGGAAGGGGATCGGTGGACTGAAATACCGATGTGGCATCCAGCCCGGTGACGCGCATGAGTAACACGCCCAGAGTGCGCTCGGATTCCACCCCGCCAAAGGGCCGGGCGTACATATCCAGATGATCTGCCAGCTCGGCGGCCTGATTCACATCGGCGGTACTGACCAGTATCACCCGGGCATCGAGTGCTTGTGCCAGCGCGGCATTCAGCTGCATGGCATAAGGATGGTCTGGCTGGGGCACGACACCCTCGACCACCATAAATGTTGCGTCATTCTGAGTGGACTGAAACTGGGCAACCACCCGCTCCAGTAATTCATCCAGTAAGTTATCGCCCATCATTTGCTCAGCCAGCTGAAGACTGATTGACGGGGGAGAGCTCAGACGCAGCGTCCGCTCAATCAGCAGGCTCGACCGATCCATTGCTTCGGTGGTGCCAGTGCTAAGCGTGCTTTCCGACTCCAGAAAAGGCTTAAAAAACCCCGCCTTCACGCCCAGATAATCCAGTGAACGCAATAGACCCAGCGCCGCAGAGGTCAGACCCATACCTTGTCCCGTTGGGACGAGCAACACAGCTTGCATACTTTGGGTGTCTCCAGAAAATTAATAGAGCTCAATGTTGATTTGGTTGAAAATCAGTGTAATCCATTGAATAGTCATCTTTAATGCAAAGGGCTTGCCTCTAACAACGCACAGGTTTCCGCCGCAATTTGCGCCTCCTCATCAGTGGGAATCACCCAGATGGCACGAGGTGTGCTGCTCGCCAATTCAATGCGTCCCGCCGACCCTCTAGGCAAAGACAGATTGGCCTGTGCATCCAGATGAAAGCCCAGATGGGAGAGTAGCCTAAGGGTTTTTTCCCGAATCAGCGGAGCATTTTCACCAATGCCGCCAGTAAAGATCAGGCCATGAATCTCTGGCAATGCGCAGGACAGGGCCGCCAGTGACTTAGCCAGTCGATAGCAAAACACTTCAATGGCCAGCACCGCTCCCGCGTGTCCCTGTGCCGCAGCTTCCGTCAACGTGCGCATATCATTGGACAGCCCCGACAAACCCAGCAAACCACTGTGCCGATTGAGCTGGATGTCAATGTCTGCCAGTGACCAGCCCAGGGTACGCTGTAAGTGCGCAGGGATTCCCGGATCAATATCCCCACTGCGCGTGCCCATCACCAGACCTTCCAGGGGTGTCAGACCCATACTGGTATCAAGGCTTTTACCATCCCAGACTGCGCAAGTTGAACAGCCATTGCCCAGATGCGCGACCAGCCAGCCAAATGGCCCTGTTGACACATTCTCGTTTAACGTAAGGGAGGTCGCTAGCTGGCTCACATAGCGATGACTGGTGCCATGAAAGCCATACCGGCGAATCCGATGCTCGGTATACCAGTCTGCCGGAACGGCATAACGCCAGGCGTGCTCGGGCAGGGTCTGATGAAATGCGGTATCAAATACCGCAACTTGCGGAAGATCGGGAAATAGACGGAGTGTGCTTTGGATACCCGTCAGATTGGCAGGATTATGCAACGGCGCCAGTGGCGTAGTCTGGGCAATCGCAGCCAGCACCGCAGCGTCAATCCGCGCAGCATGGGTAAAGTGCTCACCACCATGAACGACACGGTGACCAATCGCTGAAAACGGGATGCCCTCCATGCGCTGCAGAATCGCTTCCAGTGCCTGCGCATGATCACCCCCGGGAACTTCCAATGTAAAAGCCTCACCCTGTGCGGTTTTACCCTTGATTCTAGCGGCGGGAGTTCCCAGCGCTTCGGCCAATCCTTCGATGCGAGCCGATCGCGGCATGGACTCGGACGGAATCACAGCGTACTTGAGCGAAGATGATCCGCAATTAATGACCAGAACCGCAGACGACGCATGTGACATAACAACTGCTCTCAATGGAATTTAGGGTGAATAGACTTTTTCAAACCAGTTGAATCACTAGAGTAATACTTCCAAAGTAATTACAAATGCATACCACTGGAATGTCACTATCAGCACAATCAAAAAAATTGGGTCAAAGAACCAAAACAATTTTCACAATTTACGCGCACCAGAAATGCAACAAGCGATGTTAGAAGCGAGGTTAGGAGCAACGCCTCAACAACCTCGTACCTAACAAAAAAACCATCCGTCAGATCACTACGGATGGTTCCTTCAGTATATCTATTTGGTATTACTGACGGATTTCACCATTGCCCAGCACGATCCACTTTTGTGAGGTGAGACCTTCCAGACCAACCGGACCGCGTGCATGGATTTTGTCGGTCGAAATGCCGATTTCCGCACCCAGACCGTATTCAAATCCATCAGCAAAGCGCGTCGAGGCATTGACCATGACACTGCTCGAATCCACTTCATTCAAAAAGCGGCGAGACAGCGTATAGTTTTCCGTGACGATGGCATCGGTGTGATGGGAGCCGTATTGATTGATATGGCTAATCGCCGCATCCAGATCCTCGACGATTTTAATAGCCAAAATCGGTGCCAGATATTCCTCGTACCAGTCCTGTTCTGTTGCAGCGTTAATGCCGGATAGAATGGCTTGAGTCCGCTCACATCCGCGTAATTCCACGCCTTTTTCCTGATAGGCCTGTGCGGCTTGAGGTAAAAATTCCGCTGCAACGGACTGATTGACCAACAGGGTTTCCATGGCATTACACACGCCATAACGGTGGGTTTTGGCATTGATGCAAATCGGCAGTGCCTTGGCCAGATCGGCTTCGGCATCGACATAGACGTGACAATTGCCATCCAGATGCTTGATAACAGGGACTTTTGCTTCACGGGAAATGCGTTCGATCAGGTTTTTGCCACCGCGAGGCACGATGACGTCCACAAACTCCGTCATCGTGATTAACAGTCCTACCGCCGCACGATCTGCGGTATCAATCACCTGTACCGCTGCCGCTGGCAAGCCGGACGAAGCCAAACCTTCGGAAATGCAGGCCGCAATCGCCTGATTGGAATGAAAGGCTTCAGACCCGCCACGCAGAATGATCGCATTACCGGATTTCAGTGCCAGTGACGCCGCTTCCAGTGTCACATTTGGACGGGATTCGTAAATCATGCCCACCACGCCAAGCGGAACGCGCATTTTGCCCAGTTGGATACCCGAAGGCCGATAGCTCAGATCGGTAATGGTGCCCACAGGATCAGCCAGCCCAATCACATCGTTAAGACCTGCCAGCATCCCGTCGATTCGGGCGGGTGTCAGTTCCAGCCGATCCAGCAGCGCCGCTTCAAGGCTACGGTCGCGGCCAGCCTGCATGTCGAGCTGATTCGCCGTCAGAATACGCGCTGTGCCGGACTCAATGGCCTGATAAATAGCTTTAAGTGCTGCATTTTTATCGTTAGTGGTGGCGCGTGCCAAAACACGTGAGGCCGCACGGGCTTGCTGGCCGTAGCGGTGCAAATGGGCATCAAGGTCTTGATGTGAAGTCGCCGTCTGGGCGGAAGTCAGGGAGGACATGAGTCGGTTCCGGTAGTACTGTCTATCAGGGTAGCAGTGTAACAAGGATTGCTGCTTTTGCGAGGAAAAAGCCTCCAATGCGGGTTTCTATCGCTCAGTCGTCAAATTTCAACCAGCCTCATGCTTAAAACAGTTTGATCGCGTTTTGACCAGACGCTTTAACCACAGAGCGCTCTTTCAATAATCCAATCAGCAGGGCCATGCTGGCTGGTGGAGCATTTCTACTTAAAAATTCAGTGAAAATAGCGCACACTGCAGCACACATTCACAGGCAGAAACGGATAACTGGTGAGAAATAAGTCATCAAAGTAGCGAGGGTCATGGAGAATTATCGCCATCTATGTTATATGTTTTGTTAGACAATGCACGGCAACTGCTTGTTCCGGTAGTACAGGTGAGACTTTTTTTTGCACATGTCAGCAATTGCTGAGATCAGTACGATGCTGTTGGGATAGAGTCTTCAACGGGCCATGTATTTAGGAAGATTCTGAACTGAATGTCGAGTGTGACAAGCAAGTCTGCCATTGCTGGTTTGCCCAAGGCTTGGAAGCGGAAGATTCAGAAAGGAAAGGTTCAGAAGCCAATGGTTCAGAAACGAATTGTAAAAAAGCTGAATTGTAAAAAGCCGTTAGGATACCCATCATGATGGTATGTCGCGTGATTAAGCGACCCTGAATGTACCGAAGTGGACGCGGATGCCGTGAAGGCAGTAACAACAAGAGAATAGTTTTGGCAAAGGTTCTAGTAACAGTATGGAAGTAAGGAAAGGATTTGCGGACGGGCCAACGGAGGAGCGAACATGAATGCAGTGTGTAGCACCAGACCCGTTATGTTGCAGGAACACCGGATGTTGACCCTAGCCATGGAACACTCTGAATTACCTGATTTTTTCGAGCCTTATACCCGCACGACATTTAAAAATCCGCCCAGAGAGCACTGGATCGACGGATGGAAAATCGAATACATGGGGATTTTTCAGCCCGAAACCGCGCACCTCACGCCCATCGTGATCATTGGTGGTGCGTTTCAGAATTTTAATTCGTATAAATATTGTGTTGAGCAGTTATTGGCCGCTGGGCCTTTGATTTTGATCGATTTACCCTCGATGGGCAGTAATCAGCAAATCACCAATATTACGACAGGTGAATCCGCTGAAAGGTTGGAACTGCCAGATTTATCCGCATTTTTAGGCCGCTGGGTCTCAGAAGTTGGCTTGCACAAAGTATCCGTGATGGGTATGTCGTTGGGTTCGGTGGTGGCTTCGCATTTTGCTGATCAGTTTCCCGATCGGGTCGATCGCATGATCCTGATGGGTGTCATGCAAAAGACCCGCAAAAGCTGGCGCATGTTGCTGGAAGAATCCCTGCATCTCCTACAGGAAGGGCGGATGGATGAGTTTGGGCAGGCCGTTGTCCTGTACCTGATCAATCATGCCAAATTGGATGAAACCCGACTTTCGCCCACAGCCAAGCGGCTGTTTTACAAGCAAATGTCCGAATTTGCGCACACTGAAAAAGTTCGCTACGACATCAATTGCAATCGTTTGCTGCGTTTGACGCACGTACCCGTTCCGCAGTGCGATACGCTGGTTGCTGCCGGGGAATTTGACAGTTTTACCCTGCCATTTGAAAACGCCCATTTTGCGCTGCAATGTCCGCACATGCAGTTTGCCTTTATCAAAGGGGCAGACCATGTGCCTCAACTGGAGCGCCGCAAGGAAACTATGGCACTATTTGCGGCCTATCTTCAGGATCAGGACATTGCTCAAGTCGAGGGAATTCGACCCGTTAGCCGCGAGGAACTGGAAAAACTGGAACGGCGCGGCGAGCCCAGAGTGCATCTGCGAGAAGACATCCGCAAGATAAACCATCGGCATAAAATGGAACTGGTACAGCAGGTTCGTGTGGTCGATTTGAACTTTTTTGGGGTATTGCTGGAATGCGATAGCCCAGAAGCCGCTGCGCAACTGATGGCGGAACCGCGTAATATGGCACTGCAATTGGGCAATAAAATACCAAAAGCAGATCAGGCCCAGACGTCTGAGCCTACTGAAACAACCTCTGAGCCAGCTGAATCACATGAGCCACTCGCGCTGGAATGCCTGATCTTTGAACAGCAGGGCAATCGGGTACGCGCCCTCTTTAAGCATGGAAACTTTGACAATGCTGAAGCCTTAAAGGCCCTGTTGGCCAGTGACCAGATCGTGGAGAACTGCTTACAAGCCTAAGCCAGCCCAATATGCTCAAACAACTCATCCCAATGATTCAGTTATAAGGGCCGGTTAAAAGAGTCAGTGACAAAAAACCGGCCAGTCGATCACTGTGCCGGTTTTAACATTTAAACAAGCAAATTAAGTACTTAAGCAGACTTGCGTTTTTTGGGCACCCAGGCCCAGATCATTTCACATTCGATCGGGCTGTTTCCCGTTTCGTCGGTGACGATGACAGGAACCGAAATTTCCCCTTTTTCAGCGGTTTGGATCAATTTCTGTTGCTCTGCACTTAAGGTCGCCACCGCTTTCAGATCACCTTTGGCAACGCGTTTGTAATCTACTTTTAGGGTTTTGATCAGGGGCATGGCGGTATCCGGAATATTTACCCCAGCAACAAAGCCTGAAGCCGTTTCAGCAAGCAACGCCATGGCAGCAGCATGAACACCCTTGATGTGATTTTGCACAGGACGACGGTTTTTGATGGTGCAGACCACCTTGTCATTGCTGATGTGTTCATAGCGAATGCCTGCCGTGCCCACGAGAGGAACCACACGACCAAAGGCGGCGCTCAGCACCGTTGCTTGCAAGCCAGCAGGCAAGTGACGGGTAGTGTTGACAATTTTCATGAGACGGTTGGGCTTGGACATGGTTCACTCCAAAAAATAACGATAAAATTAACGCTAAAAACATCTATTAAGCAAAAAGCAAGGTCACCGCTTTCAGTGAATTGGCAGAATTTAGTCCTTAAAGCAAAGCGGAACTTAGTCCTTAAAGTAGCACTTAGTCCTTGAAATTGTTGAACTGTAGTGGAACGCCAAATTGCAGCTCCTTCAGGTGCGCCATGACCTGTTGCAGGGTATCGCGCTTTTTATCGGTCACCCGAATTTTGTCGCCCTGAATGGACGCCTGCACCTTGATGCCGCTGTCCTTGATGGCCTTGCTGATTTTTTTGGCGGTATCGCCATCGAGGCCGTCTTTCAGTTTGACCTGCTGGTGAATCAGCTTGCCGGATGCGGTGGGTTTTTGGGCATCCAGCGACTGAATGTCGATTTTGCGTTTATGACAATGGTTTTCCAGCATGGCGTAGACGTTTTCGACCTGAAGTTCATTTTCTCCAGTGATTTTGATTTCTTTGGCTTTTTCATTCAGTTCAATACTGACTTGTTGACCGCGAAAATCAAAACGGGTCTGAATTTCTTTCTGGGTATTTTGAACTGCGTGATTCATCTCAAACAGTTCCAATTCGGAAACAACATCAAAAGAGGGCATGGCACACCTTTACAGGAGGGAAAACTGTTTGCGATGCTAGGCGTCTTTGTCCCTAGAAACAAGGTCTGAACAGTCGCCATGCTTCAATTTGAGATCATTCCAGTCACCCCCTTTGCCCAGAACTGTACGCTACTTTGGGATGATGACACCCGCGATGCCGTGCTGATAGATGCTGGCGGAGACGTTGCAAAGCTGGAAGCGGCACTGAAAAAGCATGATCTCACCCTCACGGCACTGTGGCTGACGCACGGCCATCTGGATCATGTGGGCGGAGTGGGAGAGCTGGCCGAGCGTCATAAGGTGCCGGTGATCGGCCCACATCCAGACGAGCAATTCTGGCTGGATGCCTTGCCGCAGCAGGCGCTGTTATTTCGCTTCCCCGAACCCAAAGAGGTGACCGTTACCTCATGGTCCGAACATGGTCAACTACTGGTGATGGGGCTGCATCTGTTCGAAGTGCGCTGGACACCCGGGCATACGCCGGGGCATATCGTTATTATTTCCCGCGAACTGAATCTGGTCTGGACGGGGGATGTGCTGTTTGCGGGCAGTATTGGGCGGACGGACTTTCCCAAGGGCAATCACGCCCAGCTCATTGATTCCATCCATCGTGAATTGTTCACTCTGCCGGATGACATGCGATTTATTCCCGGTCATGGCCCGATGAGTACGATTGGTCAGGAAAAACGCACCAATCCCTTTGTGTCGGGCCGCGCAGGCTGAAACTGACTCCACTGGTCGGAAATCTTAGAACTTTCAAGTTCTTTTCATGTCAGGATTGATAATCTACTGAAGATGCTTTTTTGTGAGCGAATCCTCATTTAGGGAAAAATGAGTGTGACATCTACTGAGGGTTTCGAGCTGATATGAACACACCGCCACGGCAGGGAATCGCCTCGCGTTTGCCGATTTTTGATGGCTTGATTGACCGCATTCTCGACATGAACGTGTTTCAGCGCTGTCAGTGGCTGACGCTGTTAATGCTGGTACAAAACCTCCAATACGACCTTTGGGCGCTCTGGGCGACTAATCATCAGCAGGCACGGCAATTCCTCCATATCGAAGTGATTCAATCTACTGTTTGGTATGGCGCCGCATTTTTGCTGGTTATTGCCATTTTTCACCTTATCGCGCGGTCGCTGGCCGCTGGCACCAATGAGTCCCTGCGCTTTTGGCTTCCGGTCGCCATTGCCTGTTTTTACTCACTCAATATGTCCTTTTTTGGCTACCTCATTGGCACGATGTCGCTGGCATCGGGCATCGTGATGGTGGGCGCACCGATCTTTGGCTTTTTACTGCTGGAAAAGCGGGTCGTGTACTGCGGCACAGCGGTAGCCAGTGTGCTAGTTGTCTGCCTGACAGCGGCGGCGCTGAACGGCACCATTCCTTACGCACCGCTGCTCCAGCATGACCATCTGGTGACCGGGCCGGGCAGTCTGTTCTGGGTGTATTCCCTGATCTTTTTTATCCTGCCCTATGTGATGGTTCTAGTCGGTATGAGTGAATTATTGATCAACAAAGTGCTGGAGCGGGAGTCTGAAGTTCGCTACCTCAGTGAGCGCGATCCCTTGACGGGCTTGCTCAATCGCCGAAGCATCAATCATCGCATCGAGCATTTTCATGGTGATGAAAAATCCCGCCACTCCGCAATCGCCATTTTACTGATTGATCTGGATCACTTTAAGCAGATTAATGACAACCATGGTCATCCTACCGGCGATAGAGTATTGGAACTGACAGCACAGGTGCTGCGGGACAGCGTGCGTCAACAGGACATGGTGGGTCGTTTTGGGGGTGAAGAATTTATTATTGTGCTGCTGGGTGCGCGCGTGACGCAATGTCAGGAAGTCGCTGACCGCATACGCCTGAGCCTCAAGTCACTTCGCCCGCTGAATGAACAGGGTATCCCCGTCGATGTGGCGGGCAGTATTGGCATTGCCTGGAGCCCTGAAATGGTCCGCCATAGTTTTGGTGAAATGGTGCAGACAGCTGATGCCGCGCTCTATCGCTCCAAAACTGAAGGCCGCAACCGCGTCACGACGACGGTGCTTGAATGATGGCGCTTGAATGATTGTCAGTGAAAAGCATTCAAGCACTAACAATGACTTAATCTTCCTCATCTTGCCCAGTTATACTCTCCCCATCGACAGGATCCCCTGGCAGCGTATAACTGCCATCCGCCCAATGTCCCAAATCAATCAGCTTGCAGCGTTCAGAACAAAAAGGACGGCTGGAGTTGTTTTCCCACTGGCTAGGTTGTTTGCAGCGGGGGCAGGGAAAGGCGGGCGAATTTCGATTTGCACGAGGCGCGTCTGAGGTAAATTCTGGCATGGGTGATTACCTAACATGGGAACAGGTTGACTCAAGTAAATGTAGAAGTATAAGCCGGGTCGGGGCTGGACGGTCGAATGGAAATGCCTAAAGGGCCTGAGATGATGGTGCGAGATAACGGTGAATCATAATCACGCCTATAATGGTCACCTTTCAGCTTCCAAACTCAGCTTTCACATTACCCTAAATTCAGTTCCCTCAAGCACTTCATGACGATCACAGCAAGCCCTACCATTCGGCGCTTTCAGCCCGAAGCCCTAAAGCCACCGCGATGCTCGGAGGCGCTCCATCGTGAGCGTGTTCACAGACTGATGCAGGAAACTCCATGGCAGATCCACCTGGAAATCGGTGCTGGCAAGGGCATGCATGCCCTACAATGGGCCGAAAATAACCCAGATAAAACTCTAATTGCGATCGAACGCACCGCCGAAAAATATCAGGTGTTTGCGGAACGCGCAGCAACCAAGGCCTTGCAAAACCTGATTCCGATTCATGCCGATGCCATTCCTTACCTTGTTCATTATATTCCACCTGCAAGTGTGGCGGCTTGTTTTATCCTGTATCCCAATCCCGAGCCGCACAATCCAGCCCAGCGCTGGGTCAACATGCCGTTTTTTGAATTTCTACTGTCACGGCTGTGTCCTCTCGGCCAGATTTACCTTGCGAGTAATATTCCAGCGTATCTGGACGAAGCTGAAAACAGACTGAAGGAGGTTTGGCAATTGCCTTATCAACGTTACGCCATTAACGAATCCTTCCTGAGCCTAAGCGCCGGTCACAGGAAGTGGCCTTGCGACAATACGCATCCGGGCCGAACCCATTTTGAACGCAAATATCTGCTACGAGGCGAACCCTGTGGGGAGCTGTCCATCACGAAACCGGCAGGCCATACCACGCATTTTGATAACTGGTTACCAAAAGTCACCGCAAACCCTGGGGTGACAGGCGAGCAGGGCTTCCAAGCTTTCTAAACACTGCTACACTCGTCGCTTGCACAAGACACCACAGGCCAAGGCAGGCACTCAGTTGAATTCCACTGAGACTGCTGTTCAGGCATCCCAGACTTCGCAATGGAATAAGAACCGCATGCACACCCAGAATGCTATTTTCCCTAAAAACGCCCTGAGCCTGACTCTGGCGAGAACTATGGCCATTGCCGCTATTGCTTCGCTGTCCTTGCTGAGTGCGTGCTCAAAACCCTCCGGCACAGCGGCCAGCAGTGATACCAACACGATCGAAATCAACATTGGCCATGCAGGCCCGCTGACTGGGCCACAGGCTCACTTGGGTAAAGATGATGAAAATGGCGCACGCATGGCGATTGATGATCTGAATGCACAAAAGATTGCCATTGGTGGGAAAACCGCCCATTTTACCCTGGTCAGCATGGACGATCAGGCCGATGCGCGGGTAGCTACTACCGTCGCCCAACAACTGGTGGATGAGCAGGTCAATGGCGTGATCGGCCACATGAATTCCTCGACCACACTGCCAGCCTCTCGCATTTACAATCAGAATGGCATCGTCGAAATTACCCCATCCGCGACCAATCCGACTTATACCCAGCAAGGTTTCACGAACGCGTTTCGTGTCATGCCGAACGATGTCCAGCAGGGTAAGGCACTGGGCCAGTTTGCGGTACAGGAACTGAAGGCGAAACGCATCGCCGTCATTGATGACAAAACGGCTTATGGCGCTGGCATCGCCGCAGAATTTGAAAAAGCCGTCAAAGCCAGTGGTGGCACTCTGATCGGTCACGAATACACCACCGACAAAGAAACCGATTTCAACGCCATTTTGACTCGGATCAAGGGCATGAATCCAGATTTACTGTTTTTTGCCGGTATGGATGGGCAGGGTGCTGCCATGATTCAGCAGGTACGCAATCTGGGCATCAAGGCCCAGTTTATGGGCGGCGATGGCATTCATACGGCGGAATTTATGAAATTGGCTGGTGCTGCAGCCGATGGTGTCGTCGCCAGTCTCCCAGGGTTACCGATCGAGCAAATGCCCAAGGGCACTGACTTTAAAGCCCGCTTTGAGAAAAAGTACGGCGTGATTCAGCTCTATGCACCATATTATTACGACGGTGTGATGGTCATGGCCGATGCGATGAAGCGCGCCAATTCCGCTGACCCCAAAGTGTATGTAAAACAAATGGCTACGACCAACTGGCCCGGCGTGACTTCCACGATCACTTTTGACACGAAAGGTGATCTGAAAATTGCGCCAATTACGGTGTACAAAGTACAACAAGGTCAATGGATCAGTCTCAAAACCGTGCAATAATTGCCAGCATTAGCCATTATCCTGATGATTACACCCGGGATAATGGCTGCGCATACCCTACAGGGAAGTCAAGGGGAAGCCAACTGGCATGAATCGCGTTCCTGACCTCAGGCAACATTATCTAAAGCTATTCCCACAATGCCCAGCCTGTCATCAGCGTGTGCTCATGACGAAAAATGTGCTGGGCCGCAGTTTTTGCCCGCAGTGTCATTCAGAACTCATCACCCGCGAGCGCTGGCGCTTTCATATCGCACTGCTCATTATTTTTGCGGGAATTTTTTGGCTACTCCACGGACATTGGCGGGCAATTTTTAGCCTGGGGGCACTTTGGTTCCTTTGGATGTTGCCGTATTCCTTTGTAATTGAGTCGCTGGGCACCTATCACCTTGATGAACGTCATCGCATCCCAATGACGCGAGCTGCGCAGCGTCAATTTGGCTTGCATCCGGTTCATTGCCCTGGCTGTCATGGAAATGCCATTCAACTGCAACGACTTAGAAGGCTTGAACCAGTCGGCAAACTGCGGCTGAAAGGTCAATGTGTCGCCTGTCAGACCCATTTCAGTGTGGAAGGTGACTGGCGGCTGGAGTTATGGGGTGGCTTGTCGGCACTGGTACTGGCGACCGGCTGTGTGCTCGGGATGACTGAAACGCAAACAGGAGACTTGGGCTGGCTGATCAGTATCGGTTGTTTTTTAAGCATTGCTGGATTGTTTGTGTGGCAATACTGGCGCTCGCCACCGGCGATCGTCGCATTAACTCAACCTGCTACCTTATCGGCAGAGCGGGCACATACACCTCAGGCGGGGGATGGACAGGCCGCAGCATACGCAGAAGCGCCCTTGAACCAATCTGGAGACGTATTCCATTCTCCCAATAATTCAGAGCTTGCTTGCAATCGGGCTGGTGTACAGGGTGTTGAAAAACAAACATCCATGCGCACACAAACCATACCCGAATTTGATGTCGATGCCTTTCTTAAGGATGACGCCAAACCATCGGCTAACCCAGAGACAATGCGATTAACGCCAAAAACCATTACTCCGGAAAATCCCTCCTCCGATTCACGATTGACCTGAAGGGCTGAGGGCAATTC
>CAUJHL010000016.1 GCA_963204705.1 Pseudomonadota bacterium
ACCGAAGACTGGGATACCGATGACGTTCAGGGCAACTGGGACTTTAGTGATACGGGACGGGAATTACCCGGCGGACAGCCATTTAAACTCACGATTGACGGCGCTGGGCTGAGCCTGAGCAATCATCAAATTATTTTTGGCAACTCGAAGAATGAAACGCTGGAAGGTGAGGGGCAAAATGATCGTCTATCCGTCTCGCGGGAGCGTAACGAACGCCTGACGGCGTTGGGATGGCGGCTGCAATTGCAGCGCAAGGCCCAGGCGGGTAAGCCGTTGTCGGATTGCCAACAGCGCCGTAAGCGGCGGCTGGCGAGCCCCCGGGGACGCGTGGAGCATGTGTTTGCCGGGCTGGCGGTCGATTTTAAGCAGGAAAGCAGATCAGTGACGAGTCGTCAGAAATGCGGTGGCTGAGCCAATCACGGCTTTGCGAGCCTGAATGGCCGGTTTTTAGAGGTGCCCAAAAGAGTTGTCCTGAGGCTTGCAAGCAGACACTTGCAAGCCCATGTGTAGTGAGCACTATCTAGGCAAGATCTGAGTGGCTCCTTCGCCACAACCCAAAAAAATCCCGCAACAGCCAAAGCCGTGCGGGAAGCTGCCTGCAGGCGTAACGCTTAGGCGTTGCCAGTCACTGCAGGTTGCGGAGCCTGTTGCTGACGCTCCAGCGTATCAGCATAGGCCTGATCAAAATTGATCGGTGCCAGCAGCAGCTGCGGGAAGCTGCCCTTGGTCACGATGTCCGCAATCGCTTCACGGGCAAACGGGAACAGGATATTCGGGCAATAGGCACCCAGCAGATGGCCCAGTTGCTCCTGAGGCACATTCTCAATCAGGAAAATACCACCCTGATGTACTTCGGCGATAAAGGCCGTACCGCCCTGATTCTTGGCATTCACCGTCACGGTCAGTACCACCTGATAATGCGTAGGGTCCAGCTGCTCGGCCGCTGAGCCAAGGCTGATCTCGATTTCAGGTGCCCATTCCTGGGTAAACACTTTGGCGCCAGGCACTTCGAAAGAGAGGTCTTTGACAAAAATACGCTCAAGGGCCAATTGGGGTTGTGGGGTTTGTTCGTCGGTCATGCCGTTCTGTCCTTGCGGTTTGGTTTGGTAACACGTTAAACATCATTCAATACAAATCAGTCAATTCACTCTGCTGGCGTGGAGCCTGAGTCCGACTTTAAATTCACAATCACTCAGGCGCAATCACCCAAAAGCCAGCCAATACCCAGCCAGCACTTAACTGGCCGCAAGCATCGTATCCAGTTTGCCCTCACGCTCCAGCGCATACAGCTCATCAAACCCCCCCACAAACTGGCCCTGCACAAAAATCTGCGGCACCGTGCGGTGGCGGGTGGTTTGCATCAGCGTCTGGCGGGTCTCGGCGGGCTCACGATTCAGGTCAATCTCATGGTACGCAACACCCTTGCGCTGCAGCAGCTGCTTGGCACGCACACAATACGGGCAGACCGTCGTGCTGTAAATAACGACGGGTGCGTGGTCAGAACGGGTCACTAGGGTCATGAAAAACTCCAGACTTTGGTCGTAAACGGGGGACGTAAACGGGACAACTCGGCTGACAAACACATCGGGACGAGTACCGATTAAGGCTTAGGCAGCACTGCGTTTGGCGCCGGTTTTAACCAGTGGCAGGCCGCTGCTTTTCCAGTTCATGATGCCGCCATCCAGCCGGTAGCAATTGGGCGTGCCCAGACTTTGCGCGGCATTACCAGCGACTTGCCCCATATTGCAGACAAACACCATCGGCTGGCCAGATTCCCGCAGCTCCGCCAGATGGTCATTCAACCGGCTAAACGGAATATTGCGGCTGCCACTGATATGGCCTTCCTTAAAATCCTTGCTGTCCCGCAGATCAATCACTACCGCGTTTTCGCGCTGCATCAGGCCACCCAGTGCCTGTGGCGATACCTTGCGGCCGCTGCGATGATTTTCCAGCATAAAAAAGGCCACGATCAGCGTTGCCATGATGCCGAACAGTATCGGATGAGCCGACATAAATTGGAGCCAACGTTCCACGTAACACCTTTAACGCAATGAAAAAACGATGAAAAAACAGTAAAAAACGCTTAAAAAAATCAAAAATAACACTGCCACTGGCCGGTTCATCCGGAAAAAACGTCTTGCCTGATAATGGGGACACAGTGTGAACTTTCAATGGCCTGTGGTCGCCTAATGAGTATCCGTCCTCGTCAGTCAACATTCGTCAACATCCCTCAGGATTTTTGCAGTGCAGCGGCTTCTTCCCGCAAGCGGTTCAGATTGTCCAGCCGGCGCGTCAACAGATTGCCCGCTGCCGCCGCTTCACGCAGTCCGCAACCCGGTTCCTGACGATGCAGGCAATTGCGAAAACGGCAGCCGCCATAATACGGCGCAAATTCAATAAAGCCCTTTACAATCTGTTCATCCGTCAGGTGCCAAAGGCCAAATTCCCGAATACCCGGCGAGTCAATCAGGGCACCGCCTTCCGGCAAAGCGAGCAAGCGGGTGGTCGTCGTGGTGTGCTGGCCCAGTTCGGACAGCTCAGAAATGACATTCACCTTTTGCGCCGCTTCGGGCAGCAGGGCATTGATCAGCGAACTTTTGCCGACTCCCGATTGGCCGACCAGCACCACAGTCTTTTGACCGATCGCCTGATGCAACGCATTCAGGTCGCCAGCCGTTTCCACCGTCATCGTGGGGTAGCCCAGCGCTGCGTACTCCGCCAACATCGTCAGCAGCGCATCGTCAGGCTGGAGCAAATCGGATTTGCCCAGTACGAGCTGGCAGGGAATGCCTGCTTCTTCACAGGCCACCAGATAACGGTCGATCAGCAGCGTTGAGGGGACAGGCAGGGGCGCAATGACGATCAAAATCAGGTCAATATTGGCAGCGACAGGCTTCAGTTTATGGTAGCGGTCTGGCCGGCTGAGCAGGCTACGCCGGGGATACACCGCCTGAATCACGCCCAGGCCGGTATTGCTATCGGCCAGCCAGCGCACCCGGTCGCCAGTGACCAGCATCGGCAGGTTGGTGCGGGCATGACAGCGCCAGATGTCACCGATGACCACAGGGCGTGCCGTGTCTCCCATGGCCTCATGAGAATACGTTGGTGTGGAAGTGTTGGGTGTGGAAGTGTCGGGTGTGGAAGTGTCGGGTGTGTTAGTGGCTTTGCGATTGGTGCCGGTAGTGCTTTCGGTACTGTGTTCAATAGTGTTTTCGGGCTGGGTCAGGACTTCTACTTCCAGCTGACGGCCATAGTGCGCAATGATCCGCCCTTCCAGCAACGGCCCCTGCTCACCCGACTCCGCATCGGCCTGTTGCCGGTGCTGTTGCTGGGCGGTGATGCGACGGGTTTGCTGTTGGGTAAGTTTTCGCTTGCGGATCAAAGACATGTCATACCTAAAAACCTTGAATTACACCGTTAAAAAAAGCGTTATTGCATGCGGGGAAAGCCGTGTTCGCGGAATTGTCATAGGAACAATGGACACAGGCTTGCTAGTATAGCGCTTTTCCTGAACGATCAAGGTAATACCAGATGGCCACTGAACAACGAGATGTACAGCGCGAGCAGCGTTTGATCTGGATCGATCTGGAAATGACCGGTCTGGACACCGACAATGATCAGATCATTGAAATTGCCACCATCGTTACCGATGCGCAGCTCAATATTCTGGCCGAGGGCCCTGTGCTGGTCGTGCATCAGCCGGATCGCGTAATGAATGCCATGGACGAGTGGAATACCCGCCAGCATGGCCAGTCCGGACTGACCGAACGGGTGCGCCGTAGCACGCTGTCGACGGCTGAGGTGGAAAAGCAGACGCTGGAGTTTCTGGCGAAATGGGTCGATGCCGGCAAATCCCCCATGGCGGGCAATTCCCTTTGTCAGGACCGGCGTTTTTTACACCGCCTGATGCCCGATCTGGAAAAGTATTTTCATTATCGAAATCTGGACGTATCCTCGATCAAGGAACTGGCCCGTCGCTGGCGGCCGGAACTGATGGAAGGGCTGAAAAAGGAAGCCACCCATCTGGCGCTGGACGATATTCGGGATTCAATACGCGAGCTGAAATATTATCGTGAGTATTTTTTTCGGATGAACTGAAAAGTCGCTACTCATTAAGGCGGACAGAAAGGACCTCGGTCATGAGGTTCAGGGGAGTCAGACGGCGATTGCCGGAGTGCCGCCGATTCTGTCATCCGCGTTTGGAAAAACCCATGAGTGTCAGGGAAGACACGAGCATTCAGGGCAAAAAAGGAGTATTTCATGCAGAAGAATAGCGTGAGCCCAGTTCAGACACAGCCTTCGGTGGGCGGTGTCAGTAATTTTCTTAAAACCGTCCTGGAATGGAATCAGACCCGTAAATCCATTATGGTACTGGGCCTGCTGCTGACGATTTATTTTCTGTATTTTCTCTTTTTTAACTATTACCTGCTGACGGCACCCACGCCTTACTTCAACTATCCGCTGGTCGGTGAATTACGGCCGATACTGGGTGGTTTGCTGGTGTGGATTCTGCTGTTGATGTCCTGTTTTTATGGCCTGCGGGATCATCCCTGGGTCAATAGGGTGTCACCCGTCATTACTGTGACCTTTTATGCCTTGTCTTTGATATTTCTGGGTTATCTGGTCGGGATGCTGACGTTTCCGGTGGGGCTGGTGGTCGCCGGTGCGCCGCTGTTTGGCTTTATCCTGTTCTGGCGCTGGCTGGTGGTCGCTAATCTGGCGATGGCGCTCTGCATGATTATGGGCCTATCCTGGCTCAGTGTGATCAATGTGATTCCCTACGGCCCGATCTTTACCGATGCTTACTGGAGTGATCCGGCGGCACGGGCCATGCAGCTGAAATGCAATCTGTTTTTCTCAGTACCGCATTTGATCATGATCATCGGCATGTGCGACATGATGCTGGATCTCTGGCGCAAACGGGAACGCAAAATTCGCCAGCTCAGCCGTACCGATGAGCTGACCGGCTTGCTGAATCGACGCGCGATCAATGAAGGCTTACAACGACTGATTCCACCCCAGGGTAAGCGGCGGCTCAGTGTGCTGTTGATGGATCTGGATTTTTTTAAAAAAATCAACGATACCCATGGTCATCTGATCGGAGACGATGCCCTGAGACTGACCAGTGCCTGTCTGCAGTCCCAGTTGCGGGAACAGGACATGATTGGGCGGTATGGCGGAGAGGAGTTTCTGGTGGTGCTACCGCGAACTCTGCACGAGGATGCGGTGCAAGCGGCTGAACGCTGCCGCAAAGCGATCTGTGAAATCGTTCTGCAAAATGATCAGGGAGAACGTGTGCCGTTAACCGCCAGTTTTGGTGTGCATCAGGTGCGGGCCGATGACTCACTGGAAAGCATATTGCATCAGGTAGACCGGTGCTTGTATGAGGCCAAGGCGGCGGGCCGCAATTGCGTGCGGGCAACCGAGCCGCCGGGTACGCCAGCGGCGGTGGACTGATCTCAACGGCGGTGAGCTGCTATTTACAGACGACCGTTGTGCAGGCGCTGGTTTTAACAGCCACTAGCGATTAACCACCTTATCAGCACCCTGTTTTTGTTGGAGTTTTTTGGCTATGTCGTAGCAGTTGTCAATATGGTCAAACGCCACTTTGCGCATCACATAATAGCCCATGCCCGCGGCAACGAGCTGACCACCCAGCGGGATAAATTTGGCTACTTGTGTGGTCAGAATACGACCGCCCAGCCCCTGAATGGATTTGCGCACGACGCCGCGAGACGCCACCAATCCGACGAATTCCACGCCGCGTGACTGCATTTCTTTCCAGTGGATTTCGCGGGTGACCGGATCAAAGGCGGCAATTCGTGCCGGAGCCAGTCCAAAACGGCTACTGATATCGGGCAATAACTGGCTGAGCAAACTGGCATCTACCAGCACATCCAGAAATGGCAATGGAACCACGGCGGCTCCTGCCGAAAACCAGGCGCGTTTGTTCACCAGTTCGCGGCAGTCCGCGCGGACTTGATCCAGATTCAGCGAGGGGTCAATGGTGTCGGGCAATGTGTCCAGTTTCATAAAAATGGGTGTCCGGCAAGGCAGCGACACGGCCAAAGGCGCAGAACGATCGCTGGGAAAATAGGAAATGGTGGATGGTATGACCGGATTGTTGTCACCTTGACTGTCAAGTTCCAGTCGTTCTTTGTAGTCGACGGGTGGTGATCATTAAACGCGGACCTTTTAAGAGCAGTCCGTTAAATTCAAGGCGCTGTAGGCTTGATTAACACGACAGAAACTGTCGCTTTGGTGGGATTCGCTGAGTATTGGCAGTGGTATTGTCGGGGTGAATTTGGCAGACTCGAAAGCCTGATGCCAGCTGATTTCTCAGCTAATTTCACAGCTGATTTCATCTCAGCGGTTGACTATAAATAAGGATTATTCATGCTGCATGTCGTGCAAAGCCAGCGAGTGGACGTATTGGTCGAGGCCATGCAGGATTTTTGGCAGCAGCACCCTGTCTCGGTATTTGCGGAGCGACAGGTGTTGGTTCCGTCTCATGGCATGGGAGAGTGGCTGCGCCAGCAAACCAGTTTGCGCCAGGGGATTTGTGCGCAGATGGCTACCGACTTTGTGGGGACGTTTCAATGGCGGGTGATGGCGAATGCCCTTGCGCTACTGGAAACAGATCAGGCAGATGGAACGGGTTTAGCTGCGCCTGTTACCGAAGCACTGCTGTCTGCGACGACACTGCACTGGCAACTGTACGGATTTTTAGCCAGGCTACCGTTTGCTTTTTTGACCGAGGCGCAGCACCCTGATCTAGAAAATAGTATTCATATCAATTTCTTGTCTGAAAATTTTGGAAGCAGCCCTGACATGGCGGGCTGGCTGGCACTGCAAGCGATGATGTACCGCCTGTGGCAGCCGGAGCTGACTCAGGCAGACTGGCAAACCCGCCTGTGGCAACAGGCAGGCCAGATTGCGCGGGTGTTGCATGATTATGTGGTGTATCGGCCGGAGTGGCTGGAGGGCTGGGCAAAGGGTCAAACCATCGCAGACACCATGCAGCAGTTGCAGGGCAAGTCTAGCTGGCGCTCCCGTGCGCAAGAAGCATCCGCCCCTGACTGGAAAACCCAACACAATCAGTCGATCGAACAGTGGCAGGCATGGCTGTGGCGTCAGCTGTTTGCTGGAGCCTATGCGCAGCGTCAACACGCCCAGCAGCGTTTCTGGGCCGCACTGGATGACCCGCAGGATCGGCAGCGTGTTCAGCAGGCCTTGCCTTCCCAGATTGTGGTGTTTTGCCTGAACCGGCTACCTCCGGCAGAGCTGACCTTTCTCAAGGGGATGGCGCGACAGGTTCCGGTGTTATGGCTGCATTTCAATCCCTCGCAGGAATACTGGGCGGATATCGTGGATGCGGTCTGGCTGGAGCGCTATCGGCCAGTATCGCAGGGCAGGGATGCCTTGTATGAAGGGCGGCACCGGCTCTTGTCCCGTCTGGGCAAACAGGCGCGGGATGTGTTCCGCCAACTGGTGGATCTGGCGGGGGGTGACTACGGGGACTGGGAAGATGCCTTTGTCACCCCTGAATTACCCCAGACGGTTACTCAGGCGCTGACACCGTATTTTAGCCAGTGCCAGATCGGCTATACCGCGAGTGAATCACTTCGCCTAGCGGAGGACGGCGCGCAGGACAGAACGCAGGACAACGCAATCGGCCGTGAGGGGGAGCACCAGTCGCACTGGCAGGATGAGTTTGCCACGGCGCCAGCGCTGCAATTCACATTGCTGCAGCACTTGCAGCGGGAAATTCTGACTTTAAACGAAGCCCAACCGGGCACTGTGGTGATGGCGGCTTCGGATCGTTCCCTTCAGGTCCATGCCTGTCATTCCGCCTTGCGCCAACTCGAAGTCCTGCGTGACCGTTTGCGCCGGTGGCTGGCTGAGCCGGGTCATCAGCCTTCTGACGTGGTGGTGTATTGCACCCAGCTCGCTGAGATTGAGCCGTTGATTCGTCAGGTGTTTTTGCATGAGGAAAATCCGTTTCCACCGATTCCCGTCCAGATTACCGGGGTGCCCAGCGCTCATGCCAGTGTGCTGTGGCAGGCCCTGAGCCAGCGTTTTTTACTGTTGCAGTCCCGCTTTAGTCTGGAAAATGTGCTGGATTGGCTCAGTTTGCCGCCCGTCCAGCGCAGTTATGGGCTGGACAGTGCCCAATGTGACCGTATCGCGACACTGCTGGAGCAAGCCGGTTTTCGCCGGGGCTTTGATCTGGCGCATGTATCCACCACGCTGGCGGCGGAAGATCAGGACAGCCGTTATACCTTTCGGTATGCGCTGGACCGGCTGATGCTGGGGATTGCCATGCCTGTGCTGGCAGAACACGCAGGTCAGGTGGCGTTTCCGGGACTGCAGCGCGAGGATATTCCATTGGTGAGTCTGCTCTGGCAAATCTACGCTGAGCTGGACAGCCTGCGGGAGTGGTGTCAGTCGCCCTCACGCCCTGCCAGTGACTGGCTGCAGCTGCTGCAACATCACTTGCAGGAATGCTTTTCGGCTGAGCGTGACAGTGTGGGCTGGCAGACACTGATGGCGGTGTTTCAGCAAACTGTTAAGCAAAGCAATCAGCAAAATGTCCAACAAAACAGCCAGACAAACAAACAGAAAAATGCTCAACAAAACAGTGGGCTGCAGGTCAATCCCCAGAGTAGTTTGCCCTTGCCCTTATTGCTGAGTCAGGTCACTGAAAATCTGGCCGATGCACCTCCTGGTGCCGTCCCGACCGGCAAAGTCACCTTTGCCAGACTGGGCACCTTGCGACCGATTCCTTACCGGCTGGTGGTGATGCTGGGGCTGGATAATGGCGTATTCCCGCAACGGGAGCTTCGGGTGCCGAGCGATTTGATCACGCAGTACGCGCCGCGGGTGGGGGATCGTTCCCGACAGGAGGATGAACAGGGGGCGTTTCTGGAAGGGCTTTTGGTTGCCCGGGAGGCGTGCTGGCTGTTTTACAATGGCTTTGATGTGGCCGACAGTGAGCCACGCTTGCCAGCTGCTCCCCTGCAATGGTTGCTGGACTATGTGGGCCAAAGCCTGTCACTGGACAGCATGCCCGAGGGCGAGCGGAAAGCGTTGGAAACACTCGATAAATTAGCCCTGTCCGAGCAGTTGCTGAATGCCCGTATCCGGACTCACCATACCCTGCTGCCGTTTGAGCAGGCGAATTTTAGCGCAGGGGCGCTGGATACGCCGACTGCAGCGCTGGAAACGGGAGCTGGTCTCGACGGCATATGGTTCCGGCTGGCGCAGCAATTTTATGGCGAACGCCGTCAGTCGCTCGAGCTAAATCGCTGGCTGAACCACCCATTGCCACCCGCTGAGGCAGAGCTAAAAGTGGCAGTGACACAGCTGGCACAGGATTTATTGACGCCTGCACGGCATTTTTTGACCACTGCCGGCATTCGCAATTTGAAAGAAACGGATGTGCTCCCTGACCACGAGCCGCTGGGGCTTTCCGGTCTGGATACCTATGCCATTCGTCGCCGGATCATGGAGGACTTGCCGGTGAATCAGTGGAGCCAGGACACAGCAGAAGCGGTGCTGGCCCACAGTCAGCAAGAAGAATCCGAAGGCGAGAAAAGCGGACAGGATGCAGGGAGCACGCTCGTCGAAGAGTGGCAGGCCAGTCCTTTGGGGCTTAGTCTGCGGAACCAGTTGCCTGCGGGAGCGTTATACCCGACGTATCAGCAGTGGGTAAAGGATTTGCAGGACACGCTATCCGGCCGGATCCGTTCACTGGCAAGGGAGTACGGAAAGTCGGGCATGGATGCCTGTCGGGAAGTGACCTTGCGGCTGCCTGCGTCAGACGACTCCCCCGAATGCACACTGGCCCTGAGCGTGCCGGTGGAGGCAGGCTATGAGGAAGCCAGACCGCCGACGCCGTCAGAAATGCCGCCGGTATGGCTGCGGGCTAGCAGTAGCAATTTCAAGGTGAAATCCGCCTTTCAGTATTGGCTGGAGCATCTGGCCTGGCAATGTCAGCGGGGTACCCCCGAGCAAGCCCCTTTTGAGCGCGACGGGTTGACCGTGGTCATTTATCCGAATGCCGTGCTGAAACTACCGCCTCTAGGGGCCAGTGAGGCACAAGCGTCATTACAACGCTGGCTGGCCCAATGGCAACGCAATACCCAGCACCCCCAATGCCTGCCGCTGGCACTGGTGCTGGACAAACTCCAAATTGGCGGAGATTCTCCTGTGAGCTCAAGCCTGATAGCGCATTGGCTTGAGGGTAACGATCGTATGAAACCGCCGCGTGAAGACCCGGATTGCCTACAGCATCCCGATTGGCAACTCATCCTGCAGGGAATGCTCCGTCCCGAAGAATCCCTGGATCACATGGCTGATCTGATCACCGATCTTTTGCCCGATCTGGAGCACCTTGCTGTGCTCTTTAGCACCGACGGGGGGCTATCCCGATGACTCTCTCCCTGCTTTCCGTTGCTCCGCCAGCGTCTGTCGATTCTGCTTCACAGGCAGATTCTACAGGCATCGTCGCGCTAGATTTGCCCTTGCAAGGCATCCACCTGATCGAGGCCTCTGCCGGAACGGGCAAAACCTGGACACTGGCGGTGCTGGTGGTGCGGCTTTTGCTGGCGGGCTTTCAGCCAGCCCAGATCATTGCGACCACCTTTACCCGCGCGGCAGCAGCGGAGTTACGTAGCCGGTTTCGCCTGCGAATTCAGGGCATTCTGGGCATGCTCGATACATGCCTGAGTCACCCTGAGTCCGTGGATGCGCTACGTCAAAAAACCAGCGACCCTCTGGAGCAGTATGTTTTAGATCATTATCCGACGATCGACCATTTGGCCCATGCCTACCATCGCCTGTCGCTCGCGCTGCAATCGCTGGATGAATGCTTTATCGGCACACTGGATAGCCTCTGCCAAAAACTACTAAGGGAATTTGGTGCTGAAGCAGGCCATATCCAGCCTTTGCAGATTTCGGGCGATGAAGCACAGTGGCATCTGCAGGTCGCCCGGGACTTTGTGCGCCACGCCTACACACAGGAGGATCCGCGCTGGCTCGGCTACCTGTTGGCAAATAATCAATTGCCGAAGGTAGAAACCTTGCTCAGTGACATTGCGACCGTCAGTAATTTTCCGTCTGCCCCCTTGGCGCCGCCAGCCTATGTGCCCTGTGACTTTGACGCGCTCGACGCTGTGGCGCCATTATTGGCAGAGCTGGAGTGGGATAAAGCTGCCATTCAGTCTTTGCTCGACACCGCCGCGCCCAAAAAGTTGATACTGGGTGACCTTGCCAAATATGGCGAACAGTTGCCCGATATGCTGGCGCTGCTCCAGCACTATGGCTGTGCGGCACTGGCTCAGGAAAATTGGCAAAATACCTACTCTAATTTGCTCAAGACTTTTGTTTCTCCTGAAGAAAATTTCAGTACAGCTCAATCAAAAATAAATCAGGTAACGCCATTGCTTAATCAATGGCTGGCGATGCCTTTTGTGCCGGTGCTTAGGCAACTCAGTGCCTGTGTACAGCAGCGTGAACGGGCAGTGACCGGTTGGCGGGAGAATCTGCGCTACCAGTTGGCACTGCAGTTACGCAAGACGTTGCCCCAGCAGTTAGCCAGTCGGGGAGAGACCACTTTTTCCCTGCAAATGCAACAGCTTGCCAGCGCACTGACGCCGCAGACCAGTGACCCGGATGACCCGGCGCGCCAGCTGGCGAAGCAGTTGCGTCATCAGTATCCAGTCTTGCTGGTCGATGAGTTTCAGGATACCAGCCCCGATCAGGACACGCTGATTGCGCAGGTCTGGCGTCACCCCCTGCGGCGGACGGCTAACGGCCAGCCTTCGCCGCTCAAAGGCTGCCTGATTCTGGTCGGCGATCCCAAACAGGCGATTTATGGATTTCGCGGTGGGGATGTACGAACTTACTTACGGGCCAAGCGGGATTTTGATCCGCAGGACATTCATTCACTGAACCAGAATCAACGCTCGATTGCGCCACTGGTGGAGGCAGTGGATCAGTTGTTTTCCCAGCGCAGTGAACTGGGCGAACAGGTGGAATACCCGACTGTCACAGCTGCAAACCGCCCGCACCGG
>CAUJHL010000017.1 GCA_963204705.1 Pseudomonadota bacterium
GCATAAAAACTGCTGCCTTTGGTGCTTTCTACCAGCAGGCCTTCGCTGTGATTGGACAGGGCCAGCGCCGTGATGGGGCCATCGGCCATTTTCGCCACATCAATGGTACGATCCGACGTCGTGTAAAAATAGCCCACATGGCCAGTGCTATCGCCTGCCAGTATGCCTTTGCGGCGGCTTTCGGCCTGAATCACCGTAATCGGATCATTGCCAACCTTAAAGCTGCGAATTAGCGTCAGGTGTTTGATCTGGTCGGTCGATTTTTCCCGCACCGGAAACCACTGCTGAACCTCACCCGTAGACGTGCCCACCAGCAGGGAAATATCCCCTTGCAGCATCGCCGTGGTGGTAATCGTACCCGGCTCGCCCACCTGAGCTTCCTCATAAAGGGAAATGCCATCCTCACCATTGTTCAGAATCGACACACGGCCATTCTGATGAACAACATAGAGCCAGCGGGCGGCCTGACCAATATGCAGCGCCTGAACGTCCATTGCCTGAACCGGCAACACCACACTGGACAGCTGCTCGATGGCACCACTGCCCTCTCCAGAGCCGACGCTACTATCATCGCCCTCTGCCGGGTCTGCACCCAGTACACTGTCCAGTGACAGGCCACCGCTGGTGTTGGTGCTGCCCTGACGGGCGAATTTTTGTAGGGTTAACTGACGACCGTCTGACACCAGTACCATCAGCGCACCATTGACGTCCTGCATGTCCAGCTGGGCAATGGGCTTGCCTGCAGGCAGAACTGTCATGGGCTGCTCGCCATAGGGATAACTGACTGAGGCAGTGACCTGACGCTCAGCTCCGACTCCCGTGGCATCAAACTGTGGCTTAAACACCAGCAACTGCCCATTGCCAAGCACCGCCCCAACCATTCCCTGCATGGCAGAACCACGCTGAATGTGGCTAATGCCAACACCTTCGGGCAATGTCAGCTGAACCGATCCCGTAGTCTGGCCATCGGAAACACGAAAAAAGTCAATCCGGCCACGATCTGCCAGCCGCAAGCCCAGATGATTGAAATCTTCCAGCGCTACAAAGCTTTGTCCGGCAGGCGCCGACATCTGGCTGTAACTGTGTTCACGGTCCACCGAGGTGGGCTTGAACAGTGGCCAGCTTTCGCTCAGCAAATACACAAAAATGGCCAGAATGGCCAGCAGGACAAAAATGCCACCACCAGCAATCAGGCCATTCGCAACGCGGTCTTTAACCCGCCGTTTTTTGTCGAGTTTTGCCATCGCTGCGGCATCCGGGCGCTGGCGGAGTGAATTGGCGTCATCCGGCAGGGCGGTTCCGCTGGTATTTGTGGTCATTGCATTCCCCCGCAGGCCAAAAATGACCTGATTTTACACGCTTGCTGGCTGGCTGATTCTGTGTGATCAAGCCCATGACTCTAAAGCAACACGGCCTTTACGCAAAAACAGGGGCCTGAGCCCCTGTTTGATCAAGCTGAATACTTACAGACCCAGCGAGCTACGAATTTTCTTGACCTGATTGGATGGCAGGGCAACAAAGCCGTCTTTTTCGACGATCTGCTGGCCTTCCTTGCTGAGTACCATTTTCAGGAATTCAGCCTGAGCGGGCGGCAGAGCCTGACCAGGTTTTTTGTTGACGTAGACATACAGATAACGGGCCAGCGGGTAGCTGCCATCCAGCGCGGTCTTGTGACTAGGCATAATGTATTTGCCTTCGCCATTTTTAATGGGGACCGCCTTGACTCCCGAAACGGTATAGCCCAGACCCGAGTAGCCAATGCCATTCAGGTTGGTAGCAATGGCCTGCACCACCGCCGCACTGCCTGGCTGCTCTTTGACCGATGGGCTAAAGTCACCTTTACACAGGGCGTGTTCTTTGAAGTAACCATAAGTGCCGGATACCGAGTTACGGCCATACAGGTCGATTTTACGACCTGCCCAGGCACCGGTAGCGCCCGCCTGACCCCAGGTAGTAGCCGCTTTCGGGAAGCCGCATTTCAGGGTGCTGGAGAAAATGGCATCGACCAGCGGCATCGACAGGCCTTTGATCGGGTTATCCTTGTGGACAAAAATTGCCAGCGCATCGACGGCCACAGGAACGGCAGTCGGACGATAGCCGTATTTCTTGACGAAGGCTTGTACTTCTTCGTCTTTCATGGCGCGGGACATCGGGCCAAAGTTGGAGGTACCCTGCGTCAGTGCGGGTGGCGCGGTAGAGGAACCAGCGGCCTGAATCTGAACGTTTACGTTCGGGTATTGTTTTTTGTAGGCTTCAGCCCAGAAGGTCATCAGGTTGGCCAGTGTATCCGAGCCAACGCTGGACAGGTTACCGGAAACACCGTTCACCTTGGTGTAAACCGGAAGATCAGCATCTACCTCAGCGGCATGAGCTACCATGCCGGAAAATCCTAGCGCCAGTGTCATGGCTGTCAGCGTGTGTTTGATCATCTTTGGCTCCAAAGCATAGGGGAGATCATTCGATACGCAGGCAGTGTATGACAGTAATGTGACTGTATTATGACAGCGAGACGCCCCCGGCGGACTCTGGACAAATGGTCATTTTTCGCGGTGAATGGGCTAGTAATGCCTTACTACTTACGCCGTTTTACCGTTGTCTTTTTGACTACGGGCTGAATGCGAATCGCTTCATCGTGACCGGTAAGCCACTGATTGATTTCGGCAAGATCACCCGCCGACAGCACACCTGCCGCGGCTTTTAATTGCAATAAATGCTGCACATAGTCGTATTTGGCAGCGATGAGGTCGCGTCGGGCAGCATACGCGGTGCGCTGCGCCTGCAGGACATCGACCATAGTGCGCATGCCCAGATCGTAGCCCGCTTTGGAGGCTTCAGCCACCAGATCACCCGAGGTCTGCGCCTCCTTGCGGGCACTCAGTTTGGCACGGTCAGCATCCAGCCCTAGAAAGGCCAACCGGGTCTGCACCAGGGCATCGCGCTGGGCCGCCTGCCATTTTTTTTCGGCAGCGTCCACCTGATAGGCTGCCTGCCGGACTGTCAGCGTGGTTCTTCCGCCGGTATACAGAGGAATGCTGAGCTCCAGACCGGCAGACAGTGTCTTGCCGTTAGTGAGTTTTTGCTGGGTTGCCGAGTTATCCACCCAGCCGCCCTGCCCCACCAGATCGAGCTGGGGGAAATGGCCAGATTGCTGAATCTTGCGGTTGGACTCGGCCAGATCGGTCTGGAAACGCGCTACCTGCACCGAAGGGTTTTTACTGCGGGAGAGCTGCTCCCATTCTGCCAGCTGATTCGGCA
>CAUJHL010000018.1 GCA_963204705.1 Pseudomonadota bacterium
GCATGGGCGGTCTGCTGTCGCTGATTTATACCGCCGCCGAAGGAAATGCGGTGGTGAAAAATCTGGTCACCATTGCGTCACCGATCAACATGTACCATATGGTTGGGCCCGTGGGAAAAATCACCCAACTGATGTCGATGCCTTCCGCTCTGATTAAAAAGTACACCGGAAAACACCTGAAGGATATTGACCCGGACTGGTTTCATGTTGAAGGTCGGGTATTATCGGTATTATTTAAACTGACCCAGCCGCAGGCTATTTTCAGCAGTTATGTTGATTTGGTGAAAAATATCAGTAATGAGCATTATGTCAGTCGTTATATGACCATGAATGAATGGTTTAGCAATATGCCCGATTATCCTGGCGCGACGGTTCAGGAAATGATGCAAAAACTCGGTCTGGCGAATAGTTTGCACGGTGGCGAGTTTCGTATTGGCGGGCGTGATATTAGTTTTAAACGCATTCACAGTGCCTTGCTGGCGTTTGCAGGCAATCGGGACGTGATCGCCACGGTGAGTGCCGCGAGTGCGATTGTTTCCGTGGTCAGCTCTACCGACAAAACCTTTGAAGTGGTGCCGGGCGGCCATGCGGGCGTCTTTACTGGGCGTTCTGCGGTGCATACGACCTGGGCCATTGCAGCCGACTGGCTGGCGCTGCGTTCCGGAAAATTGAGTGGTGTCGCGGGTACTGACGTTGCGAACAATGGTATGGATGATGAGCACTCGGCAGAACGGCCATGAACGATTCACAGGATACTGGCTTAATGACAGAAACACTGGCCATACAGCTCAATCAGTGCATCCGCTCCCGTCAATCGATCGGTGTGCTCAGTGAGCCTGCACCCACGGCACAGCAACTGGAGCGCGCGTTTGCCGCAGCTCTGACCGCACCGGATCATCAGCGTCTACGTCCCTGGCGTTTTGTGGTGATCGACACGGCACAGCGGGCAGCGTTTGGCCAGATTCTAAAAACGGCGCTGGCAGCGACGGGCGAAACGGAGGAGGAAGCACTCGCCCGAGTAGAAGCCCAGCCGTTTCGGGCACCCATGATCATCGCCGCGATCCTGCATCCGGCCGTGCATCCCAAAGTCCCGGAGTCGGAGCAGTGGCTGAGTCTGGGTGCCAGTGTGCAAAATCTGCTGCTGCAATTGCATGCCGAAGGACTGGGAGGCATCTGGCGCAGTGGACCACTGATTGAGAGTCAAGTGGTGCGAGAAGCATTTCAGTGCACGACAGAGGAACGGCTGGCTGGACTGATTTATTGTGGGACGATTAGCCGGATGCCACCCGCGCGGGTGCCACTGCAGCCAGCGGAGTTTGTCAGCAAGGCTGTGTTTTAAGCACTGATTTTAAGCAGTCATTTTACACAGTTAGTGATATTGGTTTTGTGCTGGACTTGCCGTACTGAGTAGGGCATTAGAGCGTTTAAGAGGGAGTATATCTCCATGATTGATCAGGAATTACCCAAAAAGAAAGGCCCGGTAAATTTACGGGTGGCGGTACTGGGCGGTGGCAGCTTTGGTACCGCCATGGCCAATCTCGCGGCCCGCAATGGCTGTGCGACCCAGATGTGGATTCGTGATGCCGATGCGGTGGCGCAGATGCAGCAAACCCGGCGCAATGTGCGGTATCTACCGGATTTTGAGCTGCACGAATCCCTGCAATTCAGCGCCGATCTGGAAACGGTGGTGCGGGATAAAGACATTATTCTGGTGGCGATTCCCAGCCATTCTTTCCGTAAGGTCTTGCGCCAGATTGCCCCGATGATCACCGGTCAGGCGGTGATTTCCCTGACCAAAGGCATCGAGGCCGATAGCTTTGCCCTCATGAGCCAGATCATCCGTGAGGAACTGCCACAAGTCGCCTATGGCGTGCTGTCCGGCCCCAATCTGGCCAAGGAAATCATGTCGGGCATGCCTGCCGGTACCGTGATTGCCAGCCCGTTTGAAGCCGTGCGTTTTGCCGTGCATGAAGCACTGGCCAGTGCGCTGTTCCGGGTGTTTGCCAATACCGATGTGCATGGCGTGGAGCTGGGCGGCGCGCTGAAAAATATTTACGCGGTGGCAATGGGTATGGGCGCGGCTTATGGTGTCGGGGAAAATACCCGCAGTATGCTGCTGACGCGTGCGCTGGCCGAGATGAGCCGGTTTGCCGTCCAACTGGGGGCGAACCCATTGACGTTTCTGGGCTTATCCGGGGTGGGTGATCTGTTTGCGACCTGTAGCAGTCCCCTGAGTCGTAACTTTCAGATTGGTCTGGCGATTGGCAAGGGCCAGCCGCTGCAGGAAGCCATTGCGGCACTGGGACAGACCGCAGAAGGCCTGAATACCATCCGGCAAGTGCGTGCGCAGGCACTCGCGCTGGATGTCTATATGCCAATCACCAATGCGCTGTACGAAGTGATTTATGAAAACAAGGCCCCGCTGGGTGTGGCGCTGGCGCTAATGCAAAGCGGCCATCGCAGTGATGTGGAGTTTGTCTTGCCGCACCATAACCCGTCGGTGCTGGATGAGCTGACCACCGTGTTGACTGGCGGCTCAGATTCCGCCGATTCTACCCAATCCTGAGGACATTCCATGAAGCTTATTTTGATACGCCATGGCGAAGCCGAACGATTGACCGCTCAGGATACCGAGCGCGTACTGACGGATCGCGGGTTGCGTCAGGCCAGCTGGACCATGCAAGAGATTGCCCGGCGCTTTCATCCGGATGCTTTTATTGTCAGTCCCTTGCGCCGTGCGCAGCAGACGCTGGCACCGCTACAGCAGCAATTTCCCCACGTGCCTGTGCAGGTCTGTGATCTGATCAAACCGGATGATCCGGCCGCTCCAGCCCTGAAGTGGCTGTCCCAACAGACGGGGGAGTGCATCGTGGTGGTGTGTCACATGAATGTGATTGCCTTGCTGGCCGCGCAATTGCTGGCAGAATCTCCGGTGGCATTCGATCTGGCTGAAGCCTGGGTGCTGGATCAGGTGTGTATTGGCCCCGGTCAGTCCACACGGGTATTGGCATTGCAGCCACCCTCTGACATATGATACGAGCGTGATACGAGCCTTAGCGCTACACCCTGAAAGCATCACCCAGAAGATTGTTTTTCTGATGCCATGTTAATGAAAAAATAGGAATATTTTCTTAATGCTCTATCTATGGATGCCGGAAGGTGAGCAAGTCTGGCGCTGGCGGACACACGGAGACTGGCAGGCAGCGGCCAACTGGTCTGAATTGCTGGCCGCGACTGAGCCTGAACAACAAAAAGAAGTGACGGTCTTTTTTCCTACGGCCAGTACGCTGATGGTGCGCCAGCCCATGCAGCGCGCGCAGGTGCGACAACTGGGCCCGAATGGCTTGCGCTATGTGCTGGAAGAGTATTCGCTCAGTCCGGTGGATCAGCTGGATGTGCGGTATCAGCACAGCGCCGACGAGGAAGTGACTCTGTTAGGTATTCCCGCAACCACCGTGAGTAATACGGTGAGTGCGCTGGCACTCGGGCCATGGAAGCTCATCGCACTGTTGCCGGATTTTCTGTTGCTTCCGGTGACGCCGGCGGTGGCTACTTTGCTACTCGATGGCCCGACACGGCTGCTACGGCTGGATAGCCTGATGGGCATGACTGCCGATGATCTGGTGATTGTGCTGCAACGCACCAAAGGCATTGAACAACTGCAGGTGCTGGGTGAGGTGTCCGATGCCGACCGTGACGCGCTGGATGGTAGCGGTATTCCCTGGCAAACCGCGAGCCTGTCGCTATTGCCGCCACTGCAACTGGCCAATCATCCCTATAACGTACTGCCGCAAAGCCGCCAGACTGGCTGGCGTCCCTATGCCAAGGCCGCGTGCTGGGTACTGATGGCGGCGCTGATTTCCCAGATCGTACTGGACAGTGTCAGTGCCCTGCGTTACCGCCAGGTTGCCAAAGCCACACAGGCTCAGGCCGAGCAGCAATTCCGCAACTGGTTTCCTGAAGAAACTCGCATCGTCAATCTCAAACGTCAGGTAGAAAGCCATCTAGTGACCTCCAGCACGGCCGATACCGACGCGCTCACCCTATTGGCCCGGGTAGGGCCGGTGTTACAACAGGCCAATCTGGCTGCCAGTCAGGTTCGTTATCAAAACCATCAACTGGAGTTGACGATACAGGCGCCGGGCTTGCCCGCACTGGAAAGCATGCGGGGTGCCTTAAGTGATCAGGGGCTGACGGCGGAGCTAGGCAGTGTTTCACCCGAAGGCAGTCAGGTACGGGGTACAGTGAGGGTCTCGCTATGAGCAATCTGGTTTATCGTATGACGGCTCCCTGGGAGCGCCTGCAGGAGCGTGTATCGGAGTTGCCCGAGCGGGACCGGCGGGCGTTGGTGTTATTAACGCTGTTTTTACTGGTGTTTATGATCGGTGGTGGCTTGTTTATGGCGCACAAGCAGGCCAAGAAGGCCGAGCGCGATGCCAGTGATGCCCGCGAATTGCTGCTCTGGATGCGTTCTCAGGCACCGAATCTGGCGATTGGCCCAACCAACAGCCAGCCGCTGAGTGATCTGTTGCAAAGTTCCGCACAGGCGCAGGGCCTCACGCTGACGCAAAATCCCATGGGTGAGCAAATCAGTGTACAAACCAGCAATACCAGCTTTGCGGTACTCGGCAGCTGGATGAGCCGACTGGCCGCAGAGGGTGTGCAGTTTAGCCAGCTGTCCTTGCAGGAACAGCCGGGTGGGGTGATTCAGTTGCAGGCGACCGTTAAAAAATCCTCATAAAACAAGGAAAGTGTCATGTCGGATTCTCCGCTGTCGCTGGCCAATAGCCCTGAACGCATGAAATTATTGGTCACCATCAATCATGTCACTTATGGGTTGTACCTTTTCAGCTATTTCACTGCAGGATTGAGCTGGCTCGTGGCCATTGTGCTGAATTATCTGTACCGTCCGGAAATGCGTGGCACCTGGCTGGAAAGCCACGTCAATTGGCAGACCAATACTTTCTGGTTCAGCATCGTCTGGTTTGTGATTGGGATCGTACTTCTGATGTCTGGGTTTGGGCTCGGCCTGGGTGCAGGCATCTGGAGCACGCCGATTGTTCCGGTTGCCCGAGTTGCAGTATCTGGTGTCCTGATCGGAATTGCCGGGGTGGCGCTGTGTGTCATCACCGCACTGTGGCACCTCTATCGCGTTATCCGTGGCTGGATCGCCCTTGCAGACGGGCAGCCGGTGAGTGGGATTCGCTAGGTGCTAATCCCTAGTCTTTAGCCCTTGTCTTTGGCTCCTTGACTTTAATCGCTGATTTTTAAACACTGATCTTGAATGACTAGCCGCTTAGGCCGACGGATTGCCCGCCAGC
>CAUJHL010000019.1 GCA_963204705.1 Pseudomonadota bacterium
TTTTTCAAGATAGATGGCCCTCTCTGTTAAATTCCTAGCGTTTAGGGTATAAAAAGGCGACGTCCCCGTTGTGGCCATATACGGTGCCACCACAGCGACCAAGACCTACCAGATCATCACGGATGCCCTGAACACCCCACGGCGACTGATGGATCCTGCAAGACGCGATTGCAGGTTTGCAGACCTTCACTGCGGGCTATCAGTTTGCTACCGCGACTCCGCAGACCCATTATCAGACCGGCCGCACGACTGCCTAGATTTTCTCAGGCTACGTGCTGTTAAACCCGCTTCGGCGGGTTTTTTTGGTAGCGGGGGCCTTATTAATTTGGCAAATGACTAGTGCGTTTTCTATGCGTCCCATGTCGCGGTTATGACGCATTTTTTGGAAGCTCACACTGAGTTTAATCCGGCTGCAGTAGAGTTATCTGTATGATAACGAGGGAACGAGGCTGAATCCGGCTACAATTACAATCTGTATAAACTGGAGCGCACCTGATAAGTCCCTCAAGTCGGACGTCCACCTGGTCTCACCTGCGTTCAAAAATTGGGTGCTTATGAGGTAGGAGAGCAAGGAAAATAGTCATGGAAGGAATACTTCGATCTCCAATTTCGCCATCGTTGGTACTTTTTGGTTTGGCGTGCTCAGGCATTAAAGATTTTTGTATTGTTTCGGCAGTAGTAGCGCTCTGCATGATCTGGCTAATGCAGATAGTGGCTAGGTACAGGCCAATAACAAGTCCCCCAGAAGAGCTAGACTTTGGTGTCTTTGAGCGGATCAACTTGTCTATCAAATGGCTGAATGAGACTTGGGTTTCCTCAGATCTGCTTATGCAGGCCGGCGTTCCTAAAAGCCGAATTCCTACAAGTCATCCAAAATGGAGATGTGTTTGCGATGAGCGGAATTTTGTTCTGGTGACGCAACTACTAAGTTCTATAGGTGAAATGCGTGAAGGCCGGTATTTCTATTGTTTGGTCACTCAGGAGATGGCGTTTATGTTCGAGAACATGGATAGCGGTATTTTTCGGCCCACCAAAGAGGGGGAAATCAAGGACTTCTCTACAGTCGAGGCCCAGGCCGTTCTAAGAAAGTCCGTCGTAATGCTTCTTGACGATGTAAAAAAGCGACAGTAGAGGTTGGTCGTCCAACAACTCGTTGCAGTACCGATGGCCTGAGCTAAAACGTTAGGATTAAAACATGCCTCGCGAAAACCTGGCTGGAAAGATTTGTGTAATGGGCACGAATTTCTGTCTGAGTTCTCTGCTCTGATTCACCAGTCTGGATACTTTTATGACCGATCGGAGGGGCAAAGAGGAATCGAATAAATTCAAGTGCATGTTCACCCATTTGCTGCTGACATGCTCTTGCGACCTCCCATTGAGTCTAATCTTCCATTGGTCTACGAATTAGAAGGAAATCATACAGGTAGCGTACGGTTTGGATCCGACAATAAAGACGGAGAATGGCGTACTTGGAAGCTACGAAAAGTTTTAATTATTGTCGCCCGCTTTTCCGATGGGATGAGTATTCGGTTTGAAATAAGCACTGATCGTGGTGCATGTACATTCCAAGGAGGCATAGACGGAACTACTATCGGTTCATAGGAACCCGTTAACTATTGTTCATGATGTTTGTGCCAATTGATATACTTTCTGAGTTTTTGCGAGCTGAACCCCTCGCAGAATGGATTGATCCTACCTACCTATTGCTGACACTAGATTAAGTGTGCGTTAGCGCCTCCGCCTGTTTGGGTCAATGTTTTTAGAAACCGTTTGCTTAACGCCTCCTGCAGTCGAAGGCATTCCATCTGTATCGTCTCTATTTTCAGCGAAAAACAAACTTTGTACAAAGAAACTTCTACAAACTAATTTTCCACATAGACAGTGGCGTAACAATTGCTTTTAGCGTTCATGCTGGACCGTAGCAGATAGCTCACAAACAGGGGCTGGCAGGCACCGCCACAAGTTTGACTCCCAACGCTTTCAATACACTGCGGCTGCCCCGCCATTCTACTAACACTTTAATCCCTCACCCCAACACACCCCGCAGCGTTTGCACCTGTTCCTGTGCCTCCGCCACAATCCTTTGCATCAATTCCGCAGCCGTCGGCTGATCGTGAATCAAGCCCTGTGACTGACCAATAAACTGCATCCCATAGTCCAGATCGCCCAGTTCCGTCGCGGCTTTGAGACGAGGCGTGGCAGCCCCAAAACAGGCTAGCAGCTTGATGTCGCGAGGCTGGGCAAAGACCCCGGCAGCGACTTTCCACATCGGAATGCCCAATTGCACCGCGGCTTTGGTGGCAAAGGCTGCAGCCATGGGAAAGGGCATCGGGGCGCGGGTCAGCCTGAGCGCCGTGGGCGTCTTTAAATAGCGGGCGGGGAGGCCATCAAAATGTGGCGAATACACCGTGTTCTCGTGCGAACTGCCGATCACCGCTGCTTTGGTGGTCTGGTGCAAAGGGCTTTCCTGACAGGTCGCAAAGCGCGAACCCATGGCAATCCCCGAGGCACCAAGGGCCAGCGCCGCCGCTAAGCCACGACCATCGGCAAAGCCCCCGCAGCCAATCACAGGAACAGTTAGCGCATCCACCAAGGCAGGAATCAGTACCATGGACGTCGCAGCGCCGCCATGAGCTGCGGCTTCATGCCCGGTTGCCATGATCGCATCCGCCCCCTGAGCCTGCGCCGCCAGCGCATGCTGCAGTGTGGTCACCGTTGCGATCGCCTTGCCGCCGTAGGCATGACAGGCCTCGATCAGCCAGTCGCCTTTACCCAGCGAAAAGTTGATCACCGGCACCTTCAGATCCACGGCAACTTGCGCATTTTCTTTCGCACCCGGCATGATCAGCGCGCAATTCACCCCAAAAGGCCGATCGGTCAGTTCCCGCACTCGCTGGATGGATGCCCGTGTTTCTTCCGGCGACAATGGCCCGAGTGCCAGAATGCCCAGCCCTCCGGCATTGCTGACTGCAGCGGCCAGTTCAGGCGTGGCGATCCAGCTCATGCCGGGCATCAGAATCGGAAACTTGATTCCCAACAGTTCGGTCAGGCGGGTATTCATGGCTCAGACTCCAGAATTCAAACGTCAACTCAGCCTAAACCGTTTTGGCTGGCCCCAGCGTTTCGCTCAGGTGTTTGCGCAGGGTTTCAATCGGAAACTTTTGCGCATTCAGTCGCTTGGGAATCACCTGAAAGCCCGGCTGATTGGCGACATACAACAGGATAAGATTCTCGTTTTCACGCCATTCACTGAACTGATTCCAGTTCATTTGGCCACGGCCTTCCTGATTGCCCATTTTCTGAAACATCACCAGTCCGAACGGTTGCACGCCGACCCGGATGCCCTTGGGATAGGTGGCGATTTGTTCGCCCAGCTGGCGTTTGATCCAGAAGCGCAGGCCATAGACCCGCGCCAGTCCAAAGATCACCGCACAAACCAGCACCACCCAGAAGAAAATCGTGGAATACCCGCGCAGAAAAATAATTCCCAGCAGGGCAAAAGCCATCACTGCCGCCAGAATCAGCCAGGTTTTACGCGGCACCTGATGATGCAGGGCAAAGGCATCCAGCCATTCAGTTTCCTTGATGTCCAGCGGGACAGGTTGCAGGGTGTACTGGTACATGCTGCCTCAATAAAGACCAAAAAAAGTGAGCGGCCAGTGTACACCAGATCAGGGCGGCAAAGGCAGTGGCACGCCGTTTTCAGCGAATAAGCGATTCTGACAAAGCCATGCATATTCAGTGGCTTGGGTGCTCAAGGGTTTAGCTGCTGGCTAAAATTAAACCACGATACGCTAGCAGCCAACTGATACAGCATGGATTTGCAGCAGGAAACTGAAGCATGGTTGGTACAGTTCGCCTATACTGCGCGCTCATCCTAATGAGACACCAGGTTGAGCATGCTTCAGGCGATTGTCCAACCAAACTACAAGCGCCCTGACCGCCAGCAACGCCAGCGCCTGTTTAAAGCGCTCGGGCCAAACTGGCAAACCCTGCGCGTCGTGCTCCTGCTGCTGGCCTGGGTCATGCAGCTGCTGGTGTTTCTTGCGCCGCTGCTGCCGGGGAACATCCGTCCGGGTCACGGTGTCTGCGTCGAACTGGCAGTTTTTCAGCCTCATCATGGGAACAGTGAACATCTGCCCAGCAATGGGCAGGTTTCGTCGTCTCATTCCCTTTTCATGCCGGAAATGGCCTCCATGCCAGCGATGGATAAGGAGATGGATAGGGACATGGAAATGGGCCAAGCGCACTCCGCAAAACCCGCTTCCTCCCATCATGCCGCCAGTTATGCCGCACATCACGGTTACGGCAGCGGACAGCCCGCCAACCATCATGCGCCTGCCGAGGTGGGCGCACATTCAGAATGCAGTGTGTGTCTGTTGCTGGGCAATTCGGTCTTGCCACCGGACTGGGTAATTCCGTTATTACTGACGGTCCTGGTACTGGTGTGGTTCACCCGCTCCCAGACTCCCTCCACGCGCTTGTTGCAATTCCTGCGACGGCTACTTCCCCAGGGCCGCGCCCCTCCTATGGTGTTTGCCTAAGTCTCTCTAAAGACCCAAAAAAAGGCTTACAGCCTAAGCCTTAAAAATTTCAGGTTCAGCAACTGGCGGCTTACTCACGTGCCCATGCCATCGGACGCAGTGCGTCTGACGGGCAGGGCAACCGTCTGAGCTGAATTCATGGCATGTCCTGACCTTCGCTCCAGACATCCATCCTGACGTTCCACCACAGGAAATCACCATGATTTATCTAAAAAAATTCACCATCCGTAATGCTTCGTTAATTGGCCTGATTGTTGCTCCCACACTCGCTCTAACGGCTTGCGGCGGCGGTTCAGGATCGACAGCGACACCGGCAGCACAGCCTCAGGCCGTGACGATTCAGTTTGCCCTGAAGGCAGGCGCGACGCCGGTCAGCTGCGGAACTCCCATCAACGGGCTAGGCATTGGCGGCAAAACCGCACAATTGCAGGATTTGCGTTTTTACGTCTCAGACGTTCACTTGATGACCGCGAATGACACCCAAGTCCCCGTAACCCTGACCGAAGATGGCCAATGGCAGCAAGACGGCAGCGCGCTGATCGACATGGAGAATGGGCTGGGCGATTGTAAAAATGGCACTGCAGCCACCAACTTGACCCTACGCGGAACAGTGCCCGCAGGAAACTATACGGGCGTTGGTTTTACGGTTGGTTTGCCGGTGGCGCAAAACCACAGCAATGTTGCCACGGCAGTCGCGCCGCTGGATGTCTCCGCACTGGCGTGGAGCTGGCAGAGTGGGCGTAAATTTTTTCAACTGGAGCTGAATCCGGACGGCGGTGTGCTCACCCCAGCGAATGACACGGCCACACCTCCGGTTCCTGCTACTACGTCCAGTACTTTTTATGTGCATCTTGGGGCTGCCGACTGTACCGGAAGTCCTGCGCTAGGAGAGACGGCTACCTGTGCACGGCCAAACCGGATGGCGTTTCATTCGCATGCCTTTAATGCGTCCACCCAGCAGATTGTGCTGGATCTGTCCACGCTCTTAGCCGGTAGCAATCTGTCGCGAAATGCTGGCGGTGCGCCAGGCTGCATGAGTTCGGTCACGGATCCTGAATGCACCCCGCTGATTTCTGCCCTGAAAATAGATCTGGCAACCGGTTTGCCGATGGATTCGGGTCACGGCCAGCAACTGTTCCGGGTGGAACCGAAGCTGTGAGGCGTTACATAGGTGGATGTGCCACGTTGCTGTCATTTTCATTAAAGCAGTCTGAACGATGGAAAGTGCTGCCGGTACTTCTATTAGCGGGCTGGCTAAGCGGCTGCGGCGGCAGTCAAACCACGGTGGTGGAGGTGGCTCCGACCACTTCTGCCAATGGGTGGCGCTGGGAGTTGCCAGCGTTTTTTCCCTATCCCCTGGTGCCAGCGGACAACCCGATGACACAGGCAAAGGTCGCGCTGGGACGGCACTTGTTTTACGACAAACGACTCTCGGGAAATGGCACCCTGTCCTGTGGCAGCTGTCATCAACAGGCCAAGGCGTTTACCGATGGCCTGCCGGTAGCCGTGGGTTCAACGGGTGAATTGCACCCCCGCAATACCCAGAGTCTGGTCAATGTGGTGTATGCGCCAACCCTGACCTGGGCCAATCCGTCCCTCACCCTACTGGAAAAACAGATGGAAGTTCCACTGTTTGGCGAGCATCCGGTGGAAATGGGCGTCAATGATCGTAACAAGGCAGAAATTACCCATCGTTTTGCACAGGATGCGGCATATCAGCGATTGTTTGCGGCGGCTTTTTCCTCGCAGTCACAGCCGGTGACGCTGGGCAATGCAGTGCTGGCGATTGCGGCGTTCGAGCGCAGCATTGTCAGTGCGGACAGCCGCTACGATCGTTTCCTACAGGGAAAGGCGACGCTGAGTCCGGCGGAAACCCGTGGAATGAATCTGTTTTTTGGTGAAAAAGCCGAGTGTTTTCATTGTCATGGCAGCATCAATTTCAATGATCAGCTGATTCATGCCCAAAGCCGTATTGTGGATAAACCCTTTCATAACACCGGTCTGTATAACCTGGATGGGCAGGGCAGTTACCCCCAGCCCAATCGCGGGGTGTATGAACTCTCAGAAAAAACCGAGGACATGGGGAAATTTCGCGCACCCAGTCTGCGCAACGTCGCGGTGACGGCACCCTATAACCACGATGGCAGTGTGGCGACGCTGGACGCTGTGCTGGCCAATTATTCTGCGGGTGGGCGGGTCATTCTGGCTGGCTTGCCGAATGCCGGCGATGGGCGGCTGAACCCGCATCGCGATCCGCTGATCGTGCGGATTAGCCTGAGTACGCAGGAGCAGCAGGACATTATTGCCTTTTTAAACACACTGACCGATGAGACCGTGTTGACGGATCCGCGGTTTTCCAATCCTTTTGCAGAGTAAGGTACTATGGCTAAAGGATATTTTTCTATCGGCAGGCAGACATTTCTGCCGCTTGTGTGTTCTGCAGTCACCTTGCTGGCATCGTCAGCAGTCTGGGCACATGACGACTTGGAATTTCAAAAGCAGCCATTTCAAGAACTGTCACCGCAGGCCTCTTTTCCTCAACACACATCACTGCCTACGCAAATCGAATCAAAAGAGGCGGTTTCGAACCGAATGGATTCTGACCCAGTAGATCACGCAGAACGATCTGCTGACCATTCAGAGTTCAGCGAAGGAGAAGAACAGGGCCTCCGCCTGTGGGGACATGCGCAGGCGACGGCGCTGATGGGCGCACAGTCAGACCCGGTGCGCTGGCCCCTTGCCGGTATAGGCACGCTCAAGCAACCGGACGTGTTGTGGGGCGGCAGTGAGCTGGGCATAGCGGCTCACACGAGGATGGCAGAGCGTCCTATACAGCTCTCGCTGGGGACGGCTTATGACGATTCATTGCGGCAGTTCATTCTGCACGATCTGCGCCTGCAGTTTCCGTTAAGCACTGATTGGCAGATAGCGGCTGGTCGCCTCAATCCCTTGCTTGTCGATACCGTCCACCCGGCAGGACTGGCTCCGGTAGTGTTTGAGGCCATGCTCGGCGATTCGCACTGGCATGCGGATGGGGTGCAGCTCGTTCATTACACTCCGCAGTGGCAATGGGTGGCTGCTGGCTATGGCCTCGGGAAGGTCGGACACAGCCATTATCCCGGCGCGAAAGGGCCAGTAGCGGTGTGGTCACTGGCGGCACGATGGAAAAGTGCCGGCTTTCCACAATGGGAAAACGCCCTGCAAGTGGGCTATGTGCCTGAGCTGGAACGAGTCACTACGCCCGCCACGGTGTCGGCAGGCGGCCATACCCATGGCAACGCTACAGCCTGTACAGCACAGCAAACCTGTCTGGGGGCTAACGCGCAAATGGTGATGGTCTCCAGTCGCTGGCATCCTTTGGCCGATCAGCCAAGAGCCTTTGTATCTCTTTTCGGGTTATGGCGGGAGGAAACGGGCACGCTGGCTGGGCCCAATGGCCAGTCTGACTATCGGGGGGAGCTGACCAGCTGGGCACTTGAGGCACGCTATCCCCTCAGTCCTCAGTGGACGCTGGGTGCCTCTCAGGAGTGGCTGGGGATTCAGCACCGTCTCAAAGGCATCAATGCCCAAGTCTTGGCACACGATGCCGGCCTGGATGTGCCTAATACGCACACCCCCCAGAGAACGACCGTGATGCTGGATTATGCCTCCAGACAGGGCTGGGGAGTGCAGCTGGGTGCGGTGAGTGACCATCGCCGCACCGAGGCCGATACCCTGCTGACGCTCAGTCTACGCTATGAATGGGGTTGGTCTGGTAAAAGCATTTCGGACAAAAACAGTTTAGGCCAAAGCAAATTGCATTAATGCCTCAATCGACTTCACCAAATAGCGGCTGAAGTAACCCGGCGGGCTACGTTTTACAGTGGAGTCCGCCGACCGTGGGTGCTAGGGTAAGGTGCTTTGACGCTGCGGAATTGCAATGACACCCTCCCAGCACCCTGTGCCCGACGAGGACGGCATGTTGACACCTCGCCGCCTAACGCCAGTTACTATCAAGCCATCCTGGCCCTGGATCAGCCTGCTGGCCATGCTGATGGCGCTGGCGCCGCTGTCGATCGACATGTATTTGCCCGCGATGCCTGCCATGGCGCGCTGGTACGGAGTCTCTGAAGGCGTGATCGCAGGCAGTTTGCCCGCGTTTTTTCTGGGCCTGGCGATTGGGCAGCTGGTGTATGGGCCGATCACCGATCGTTTTGGTCGCAAGCCACCGTTATACGTCGGCTTGAGTCTGTATGCACTGGCTTCTTTGCTGTGTTTGCTGGCACCCAGCCCTCATCAGCTGTTAATGACCCGTACCTTGCAGGCGCTGGGCGGGTGTGTGGGCATGGTCGTTGCGCGTGCGGCCATTCGCGATTCATTCTCACCAGAACAGTCAGCCAGTGCCTATGCCATGCTACTGCTGGTCATGGGCGTCGCGCCCATTGTTGCGCCACTGCTGGGTGGCTGGATGCTGCTGGTTCTGGATTGGCGGGGTGTGTTTGGATTTCAGGCGCTGTATGGTCTGTTTGCACTGGCCATGATTCACTATTTCTTTCGCGAAACCCTCTCCAGTGAGCATCGTCAGCCCCTGCGTCCCGCCGTCATTGGCACCAATTACGCCGAACTGTGTCTGGACAAGCGTTTTATTTTGCCCGCACTGGCTGGGAGCATTCTAAACAGTGCGATGTTTGCTTATATCGGTGCTTCCTCAGCCATCGTCATGGAGCATTTCGGCGTGTCTGCTCAGCACTTTGGCTGGGTGTTCGGACTGAATGCGGGTGGGTTGATAGTATTTTCCCAATTCAATGGCCGACTGGTCGCGCGCTTTGGACTACTGAGGGTCATTCAGGCGGGTGCACTGATGCAGGCACTGGGAGCGCTGTGGGTGGTGATCGCCGCGCACTGGTTTGAGGCTTCGTTGCTGGCGACATTAGCAGGGTGGTTTGCGGTGATCGCCTGTGTCGGGGTGGTCAGCCCAAATTGCACCGCGTTGTCACTGCGCTTTCAGGGTCATCGCGCAGGGACTGCTAGTGCGCTGAGTGGTTCCCTCAGCTTTGCCTGTGGCCTGCTGTCCAGCTCGCTGGTGCACCTGTTGCCCATGGAGCCTTTGCCTGCACTCAGCTGGGTGATGCTGCTGATGGTCAGTATCGGAGGAGGGATCGTGATGTGGATGAGCAGGCTGCACCCTCGTCGGGAGGGCATAAACCAGCATTAAGCTTCGGCGCTGTCAATGTGCAAGTAATTTGATGCAATTAGGAAAATTGGGAAAATGGGTTGAAATTAGGACAGTGCTGGCGAAAATAGGAGAAAGACCAGGCCAATCGCTTAATTCAAACTGGCTGATCCCATTGTTTTTTTGTGCCTTAGCCCTGAATTAAAGTCTAGGATGTAAAGCAATTGTTCTTCAGGAATTAATTAGTGAGGCATGTGCTTTTAAGCGCCTAACGCTTTCAACCTTCGTTACGCATTCTTTGCTTAATCATCGCAGGTCTTATTCGTGATTTGTGTTCACGCCTCACGGTAAAATTGCTTTCTGAATGACTTTCCACTCCCAGCTCTGTTTAAAGGAATCCGCCAATGACCATAACAGCACCGACAAATCCTACAACTGCCGATTCGACTGCCAGCATCGAAGCCCGTTTGCTCGCCCTGCAAGCCGAGTACGAACAGCGTATTTTCGGTATTACGCAAAGTCTGGCGAAAACCGCTGGCTCCGTCGAGCAATGGAGTGATCAGTCCGCCGCGCATCAAAACGACGATGCCTATTACAGCCTGCGTCAGGAAGCAGAAACCGAGCTCGCACAGGTACGGACTGCGTTAACCCGTCTGCACTCCGGCGAATATGGGGTGTGTACGGTGTGTGGTGCCCAGATCGAAGCCGGTCGGCTGACTGCCATTCCGCAGGCCACCCGCTGCCTGCAGCACGCACACTAAACGCGCTCGGGCAAAGCCATTTGACTAGCCCGCAATGCTAAAGGAAAGAGCTTCAGTAGCCTGATTCTAAAGGGAACTATTTCTTTTGGGAATCAGGCGCTTGTGCCAGCTGGATGAGCCGCAGAAAAGCCTGTTTTTGTTTTTGGGTAGTCGCTCTCGCCAAGCCCAGTTTCGCCTGTTTTACCGCTTCTGCCTTGTCTCCCTTGCGAATGGCAATTTCACTCAGGCGGGCATAGCTATGGGTGTTCTGGTTATTGATGGATTGAGCCTGCCTAAAACTTTCCTCTGCCGCGGCCAGTTTGCCCTGTTGCCGCAGGGCTTCACCTTTTTGCAGCAAGGAGGCACTTACCACCTGACTTGGGAGAAGGGTAGGTGCAGCCGGTGTGGGCTCCGCAGATTTCATGCTTTGTTCAATCGGCGCATTGCTGATTCGGGTATCGGTTACTGTCGACGCCGATTCACTATTTTCTCGCTGATTGGTTCGTGTTTCTGTTTTACGGGTGGAAGGTTTGGTTTTTTTAGGTTTAGCGGGTTTCTCGGGCGTTTTTTCGGTGATTTTTTCCTTGGACTGGCTTGTTGTCTCGCTCGTGGCAGCAGCGTGTGTTGCAACAGTCGCGGGTTTTCTGGGTTGTGTTTTGGTGGGATGGGACTGGCAGGCGGTCATGCTGAAGACGACACAGGCAAACAAGATCAGACTCAGTCCAGTCATAAAACGCTGGGCAGGTACCGATGAAAAGGGAGGGCTGAAAAAAGAAAAGCTGAAAATCGCCGTCTGTCGGTTATCGATGGGATACATGGGTCGAAGTGCCCTTTCGTGTTGTGAACACGTGGAGTATAGCCAGAGCGCCGAATAGGGTCTGTAACGGTGTTGCAGTTGTGTGAAAGGCTGGGCGTTTTGGGATAAAAGTTGGCAATTCCACTCATACTATTAACATGCTCCAGATTTACACTCAGCCCAGAAGCAGTTAAAAAAAAGCCTAAAAATTTAAAAAGAGTTTAAAAAGCAGGCACAAAAAAACGCCGGACTTCCTATCACCAGGAAATCCGGCGCAGCGTGTAGGCAGTCATACTGACTTAAGATTAGCCGAGAAGCTGCTTCATCAGGCTGTTAACCTGAGCGGGGTTTGCCTTGCCCTTACTGGCTTTCATCACCTGGCCGACCAGACCATTAAAGGCCTTTTCCTTGCCGGCGCGGTATTCCTCCACCATTTTCTCGTTGGCGGCCAGCACTTCGCGGATAATGGCTTCAATCGCGCCGGTATCGGTTTCCTGCTTCAGGCCTTTTTCGGCAATGATCTGATCGGCGCTCTGGCCGTTGCCAGTCATCATTTCCGCAAAGACCTGTTTGGCGATTTTACCGCTGATGGTCTGGTCGCTAATCCGGGCAATCATGCCGCCGAGCTGTGCTGGGGAGACTGGCGAATCCCCGATATCCTGTTCGGATTTGTTCAGGGCACCCAGCAATTCCACCATTACCCAGTTGGCGACGATTTTTGGACTGGACGCATCGCCAGCGGCAGCCAGCGTTTGTTCAAAATAATCCGCCAGTTCCCGCGATCCCGTCAGCACCCGTGCATCATACTCACCGAGTCCCATTGTGGTTTCAAAGCGTGTGCGCCGTGCCACCGGTAGCTCGGGCAGGGCTGCTTCGATGCGCGCAATGTCCTGCTCGGTCACCACCACAGTCAACAGGTCGGGGTCCGGGAAATAGCGGTAATCGTTAGCTTCTTCCTTGCTGCGCATGGCGCGTGTTTCATTTTTGACCGGATCGTAGAGACGTGTGGCCTGAACGACTTTGCCTCCACTTTCCAGCAGGTCGATCTGCCGCTCAATTTCTGCGTCTATCGCGCGTTCAATAAAGCGGAAGCTATTGATATTCTTAAGTTCGCAGCGTGTACCCAGCGGGTCACCAGGCTGGCGAATGGAGACGTTGCAATCGCAACGGAAAGAGCCTTCGGCCATGTTGCCATCGGAAATGCCCAGCCAGCGCACCAGACTGTGAATCGTCCGCACATAGGCCACGGCTTCGTCGGTGGAGCGCATATCCGGCTCTGACACAATCTCCAGCAGAGGCGTGCCTGCCCGATTGAGATCAATGCCCGTCATTCCGGCAAAGTCTTCATGCAGCGACTTGCCGGCGTCTTCTTCCAGATGGGCGCGTGTCACCCCGATACGCTTGATGCTGCCATCGGCCAGCGTGATGTCCACATGTCCCTTGCCTACGATCGGCAGCTCAAACTGGCTGATCTGATAGCCTTTGGGCAGATCGGGATAAAAATAGTTTTTACGGGCAAATACCGAGGCATGGCCAATTTCTGCCTCAATGCCCAGTCCAAACTGGATTGCTTTATCAACGACTTCCCGATTCAGCACGGGCAAGACACCTGGCATCGCAAGATCCACCAGACTGGCCTGCGTATTGGGTTCGGCACCAAAACGGGTAGGTGCTGCAGAAAAAATTTTACTCTGGGTATTCAGCTGGCAATGAATTTCCAGCCCGATAACGACTTCCCAGCCATGGACGAGTGTGGACATCTCAGGCCTCCCGGGCAGTTGACGAGTTGCTGGATGCGGCTGAATCCGGGGATTCAGGGTTCATGGCCAGCGGGGCCCGGCGCAGATGCCAGTCGGTTTCCTGTTGGTACTGATGCACCACCGACAAGAGTTGCGCCTCTGACCAGTAATTGCCGATCAACTGCAGCCCAACCGGCAATGGCTTGCCAGTACTGCCCTGGTAGGTGGTGTCAAAACCACAGGGCGCGCTGATCGCGGGTAGTCCGGCCAGATTCACTGCAATGGTGTAGATATCGCCCAGATACATCGCTACCGGATCCTGTTTGGCTCCCAGTGCATAGGCAACAGACGGCGCCGTGGGGCCTGCAATCACATCACACTGTTCAAAGGCTTTCAGGAAATCCTGCTGGATCAGACGGCGGATTTTTTGTGCCTTCAGGTAATAGGCATCGTAATAACCGGCTGACAGCGCATAGGTGCCGATCATGATCCGGCGCTGCACTTCGTCGCCAAAGCCTTCCGTGCGCGAGCGCCGATACAGGTCATTCAGGTCAGTGGGCGCTTCACAGCGATGGCCGAAGCGTACACCGTCATAGCGCGACAGATTGGAGGAGGCTTCGGCAGGGGCAATCAGATAATAGGCAGCAATCGCGGCATCGGTAGTTTTCAGATCAATGTCCACCAGTACCGCGCCGCGGGCTTCGAGGGCTTTCAATGCCGTCATGACGTGTTCGCGCACATCGTTATCCAGCCCTTTGGCAAAATATTGTCGGGGCAGGCCGATCCGCAGCCCCTGCAGTGGCTGATTCAGCGCTGCCAGATAGTCGTCCACCGGCCGATTGACGGAGGTGGAGTCCCGCTCATCATGCCCAGCCATAACACCGAGTAACCAGGCACAGTCTTCGGCACTACGTGCCATCGGCCCGCCCTGATCCAGACTGGACGCATAGGCAATCATGCCGTAGCGGGACACCCGACCATAGGTGGGCTTGATGCCTGTCAGTCCGCAAAAGGACGCTGGCTGGCGGATAGAACCGCCGGTATCGGTGCCGGTGGATAATGGTGCCAGATCCGCCGCAATCACGACCGCTGCGCCACCGGAGGAACCACCGGGCACGCGATCCAGTGACCATGGGTTATTTACCGGACCATAAAACGAACTCTCGGACGATGAGCCCATCGCAAATTCGTCCATGTTGGTTTTACCCAGCATGATCAGCCCGGCATTCTGGCACTGCTCCACAACGTGCGCATTGTAAGGAGCGATAAAATTGTCCAGCATTTTGGAACCGCAGCTGGTGCGTACGCCCTGGGTGCAAAAAATATCCTTATGTGCGAGCGGAATCCCCGTCAGCGGGCCTGCTTCCCCTTTGCTACGGCGCAAATCGGCAGCCTGCGCCTGAATCAGGGCGATTTCGGGAGTCACAGTAATAAAGCTGTTCAGCTGGCTGTCGATCTGCTGAATGCGGTTCAGATAATGCCCGGTCAGTTCGACACTGGAAAAGTGTTTGCTAGCCAGTCCTGCGGTGAGCTGGCGCACTGAAAATTGGTGCAGATCGCTGGGAAGTGTGCTCATGAGTCGTCTGGAAATACTTTGAAAAGAAATAAAGCCAAGGCAAAAACGGCGATTTGCCGGTCAAAACGGTGTTATTCGATGACTCGGGGAACCAGATACAGGCCATCCTGAGTCGCTGGCGCCATTGCCTGAAACCTGCTGCGATCGATTTCCGCAGTGGCACGATCCTCGCGCAGGGGCTGGGCATGATCAAACGGGCTACGTAGTGGCGTGACCCCTTCGGTATCCACACTGCTCAGGGTATCCATCAGGGAAAGTACCTGATTCAGGCTGCTGGCATAGCGTGCAGCCTCTTCCTGACTGAGCTGGAGCTGGGCCAGCGTGGCAATTTTCAGCACGTCAGCGGCTTCCAGCTGGGTATCCACCGGGTTGTGTGCGGCGGTGAAACCGGTAGGGGGGGCAGGCTGGCTCATAGTGTCCTCGCATGACCATGGCACGGTCAGCTATCGGGTTCGGATCGGGTTCAGATGGGCTGGCACGTTATCATAAGATGACTGCTTGTCCAACTTGTCCAAAGGGTGACATTTGGGTAAAGTTGCGCCTTTAGCCTGCGGCCTGTTTTCAGGAAAATATTCACGTGTTCTTCAAACGTTTTCTGGGTCTCTTCTCGACCGATCTGGCTATTGATCTCGGTACCGCCAATACCCTGATTTATGCCCCAAACCGCGGCATAGTGCTTGATGAACCGACAGTGGTTGCCTTGCGGAATCAGGGCTACAGCAAAATTGTGGCTGCTGTTGGCAACGATGCCAAGCAGATGCTGGGTCGTACACCTGCCAACATTTCAGCCATTCGGCCACTCAAGGATGGGGTGATTGCCGACTTTGAAGTGACCGAAACCATGCTCAAGCACTTTATTTCCAAAGTGCATGAAAAACGCCTGTTGCCGATTGCCCCGCGCATCGTCGTGTGTGTGCCCTGCAAATCCACCCTCGTAGAACGCCGTGCCATTCGTGAAGCCGTCGAGCAGGCAGGTGCCAGTGAGGTTAGGCTGATCGAAGAACCCATGGCCGCCGCCATTGGTGCAGGAATGCCAGTCGAGCAGGCCTGTGGGTCCATGGTGGTGGATATTGGCGGAGGAACGACGGAAATCGCAATTATTTCCCTGTCTGGCTGTGTTTATGCAGATTCACTGCGGGTCGGCGGGGATTTGTTTGATGAGCACATCATCAACTACGTCCGCAAATCGCATGGATGCATCATTGGTGAAACCACTGCGGAACGCATCAAGCAACAGGTTGGCATGGCATTTGCCGATGGGCATGTGGACGAAATTGAAGTGCGTGGCCGTAATCTAGCCGAGGGCGTGCCCCGTTCCTTTGTCATTAATTCTACAGAAGTACTCACCGCTATTGCTGACCCGCTGGCCAGCATTGTCAGTGCCGTGAAGTCAGCACTGGAGCAAACACCGCCTGAACTGTCGGCAGATATTGCCGAGCGCGGTATTGTATTGACCGGTGGTGGCGCTTTGCTGCGCAATCTGGACAAGCTCTTATCCCGCGAAACTGGTTTGCCGGTTGTCGTGGCCGAAGAGCCCCTGACCTGTGTTACCCGTGGCGGTGGCAAGGCGCTGGAATTTTTTGACAATCCCAATTTTGACATGCTGTTTGTCAATTGATACTGCCGGGCTGAACCATGGAGTCACCACTGTTCAGCCGTCGGGCATTTCCACTTCGCGCATTCCTCATCGCCAGTGTCGTTTCCGTCATTTTGATGATTACCAATCGTCAGCATTCCGAATGGTTTGAGGGCGCACGGCGACTGGTTCACCTCGCATTTGATCCCATTTATAGGGTTGCCAACTACCCGGCGCTCTCGGTTAACTGGCTCAATCAGCAGGCAAAATCGCAGGATGTGTTGCAGCGGCAAAATACCGCGATGCAGGCGGAGTTATTTCAGGCCCGGGCGCGTCTTCAGAAACTGGCGGAACTGTCGGCAGAAAATGCCCGTCTACGTGGCTTGCTCAATACCCCGCTGATCATGGACGGCAAAATGCTGTTGTCTGAGGTGATTGGTACCGATTCCGATCCCATGCGTCATATTTTGGTGGTGAATCGTGGCTCCACGGATGGAGTATTCGAAGGCCAAACCGTGTTGGACGATCACGGCGTGATGGGTCAGGTACTGGAGGTTTACAGCCACAGTTCCCGCGTGCTGCTGATCTCGGACAAGGAGCACGCAGCCTCAGTGCTCAACCAGCGCACAGGCATGCGCGGCATCCTTCAGGGTACTGGCGATAGCGGCCAGCTCAAAATGAACTACGTCCCGACCACTGCGGACATTAAGCCTGGCGATACCCTGATCACGTCCGGACTGGGAAATCGCTTTCCGGCAGGCTACCAGATCGCCATCGTGACCACCGTGCGTCGTCACGGCGGCGGGGAATTTGCTGACATTTCTGCCAAACCCACAGCCCAGCTCGAAGGTGGGCATTACGCTCTCCTGCTATTTTCGGCACCCCTGTCTCAGGAGCAGCCCTATGGCAAACCCTGATCGAAGTCTGATGACCCGCTCGCGGCAGGAGCCCCAGCTGCTGATGCCCATCGTGTCGAGTGTGGTGATCGGCACGGTACTGACCGTGTACCCCTTGCCGCTGTCACTGGCGCAATGGCGTCCTGATTTTCTGCTGTTGCTGATGGTGTACTGGGTGCTGGTGCAGCCCAACTGGTGCGGTATCTGGTTTGCGTTTGCCATCGGTCTCATTGCGGATTTGCTGATGGACAGCCTGTTAGGGCAGTACGCGCTGGATTTTGTTCTGGTGGCCTTTGGTGTGCGCTTTATGACCCGTCATCGACGCATTTTGCCATTTGCTCATCTCACGGTGACCATGGCGGGGGCGCTTGCCGGGCATCTGCTGATTCAGTTTTGTCTCCGTAAAATTTTGGGTCAGAGCGTCGGTCTGTATTTTTGGCTCACCTTTTTTCCCAGCATGCTGGTCTGGCCGACGGTCTATGGTGCACTGTACCGCTGGCGGAGCTGATCCAAACTGCCCGTTACTGCGCCGAATTTCTCATGGGTATCGTTGACTGTATTATGCTTTATCTCGCATCCACCTCCCCCCGACGGCGTGAATTATTAACTCAGGCAGGTCTGGAGTTTACCGTCCTGGGCATCGACATCGACGAGACGCCTTTCGTCAATGAAACGCCCGATGCCTATGTACAGCGTCTGGCTGCCGCCAAAGCAGAGGCCTGCCGACAGGAGTTACTGTCACACAGTTCTCCAGAAGCCAATGGCGAAACAATCCATCAGTCCATCGTGCTGGCTGCGGATACCACCGTGGTGGCGCAGGGCCAGATTCTGGGCAAACCTGCCTCTCGCGAGGAGGCGTATGCCAAGTGGGCCTTGCTGTCTGGACGGACACATGAGGTTCTGACGGGGGTAGCGGTGGTTCGCGGCGACACACGACTGGGTACCCTGGTGCGAACACGGGTAAATTTTCGCGAGCTGTCGCCAGCGGATATGGACTGGTACTGGAACAGCGGCGAACCGATTGGCAAGGCAGGAGGTTACGCCATTCAGGGGCTGGGTGTGCGATTTATTCCGTCCATCGAGGGAAGTTACAGTAATGTGGTTGGGTTGCCCCTGTTTGAAACCCTAGACTTGCTGGAACGTCTGACAGGAACCGCGCCTCATGGCTGAAGAATTGCTCATCAATGTCACGCCCATGGAATGTCGGGTTGCTCGAGTTGAAAATGGCATTGTGCAGGAATTGCTGGTGGAGCGAACGGCTCGACGGGGTTTGGTCGGCAATATTTACAATGGCAAAGTCGTCAGGGTGTTGCCGGGCATGCAGGCGGCTTTTGTAGAAATTGGTTTGAGTCGCACGGCGTTTCTGCACATTAACGATATGGTCTGGCCACGGCATTTGCCGGCGCCTAATGTTTTTGAATTACTGCAAACAGGGCAAAGCATTACGGTTCAGGTCATGAAAGACATGCTGGGCAGTAAAGGTGCCCGTCTGACGACCGATCTGTCTGTGCCTTCGCGTTATCTGGTGATGATGCCCTATGGTCACCACACCGGCGTCAGTCAGCGGATTGAAAATGCAGAAGAGCGCGATCGTTTGCGCGACATGATTGAAGCTCTCCAGCAGAAACACCAGCTCGCCGGTTCGCTGATCGTACGCACGGCAGCCGAAGGAGTGTCCGATGCGGAACTGGAACAGGACATCGTGTATCTGGGTCGGCTATGGGATTTTATCCGCCTAAAACAGAGTGAGACGCCCGCGCCAGGACTTATTCTGGAGGAGTTGCCCCTGCCGCAGCGTGTGATACGGGACATGGCGGGCGAACATACCCATAAAATCTATATTGATTCACGGGAAGTGCATCAAAAGGTCGTTGAATTTGCACGTGAATTCGTCCCGACTGTGGTGGATTGCGTGCAGCATTACCCTGGCGAACGTCCGCTGTTTGATTTGCATAACGTCGAGGACGATTTGCAAAAAGCCCTGCAAACCCGCGTGGCGCTTAAATCCGGCGGCTATCTGATGATCGATCAGACCGAAGCCATGACCACGATTGATGTCAATACGGGTTCGTTTGTGGGTGGTCGCTCGTTGGAAGATACGGTCTACAAGACCAATCTGGAAGCCACCCATGCGATAGCCCGCCAGCTACGGCTGCGCAATCTGGGTGGGATCATCATTATTGATTTTATCGATATGCAGGAGCAGGCACATAAAGACGAAGTGCTGAAATCTTTTGAAAAAATGCTGGAACGCGATTACGCCAAAACCAAAATTACCCAGGTTTCCGAACTGGGTCTGGTGGAAATGACGCGTAAACGTACCCGCGAGTCGCTGGAGCATTTGCTGTGTGAACCGTGCCCCACCTGTCAGGGTCGTGGTTACGTCAAAACTGCCGAGACAGTGTGTTACGAAATTTTTCGGGAGATTCTGCGCTGTGCCAGGGCGTATCAGGCACCCAGTGGGTATACCGTCATCGCCAATGCAGCGATCATTGACCGCCTTTTGTCCACCGAAGCACCCGCTGTTTCCGATCTGGAGCATTTTATTGGTCGGGTAATCAAGTTTCAGGTGGAGTCCGTGTACAGTCAGGAACAATACGATATCGTACTGACCTGACCGGTTAGCCAGGCCACGTCACTGCTATTCTTCACACGCGCCCTCAGCGCATCATCACTTCGCGTCGTTCGTGGTAGACACGCGGCTGGGCGTATACCGGGGTTGGGTAATACACCACCTGTGGTGGGTATGTTTCATAGTATTCGGTGACCTGTTGGGGATAGACCGGCGACGTGTCCACATAGGTCACACCGCTTTGAATCGGCGAGCCCTGATAAATATACGTGGTGTGCTGACTGATTTGAGGCGCGGGCTGGACGGCAATGGAGACGCGAGGCGCTGCGTAATAGCGGTTGCGACCCCAGCCATGATAATCGCCATGATCATGGTCATATCGCCCATGCCAGCGTCGGTCATGGCGACCACCATTGTCAGGATAACCCCGTCCATATCCCACCCGAACCCGATCATCACTCCGTCCATTGTCCGCCGTGCCACCGATGACGGCACCCATGACCCCGCCAATGACAGCACCGTCATGACCACCCAGCACGGATCCCAGTACAGCGCCTGCCGTGCTGCCAACGATGACGCCACCGACATTTGTATCCGCGAGTACAGGAGCCGAGCAGGCTAGGGCGGCGATGAGTACTCCTGTAGCACCAAACAGCCCGGCAGAAACGTGGCCATTCCTTCTATGAGTCAGCTTGAAATGCAAATTTTGGCGTAAAGGTCGGCTAAACATGATGACTCTCCAACGAGGAAATGGAGCTGCGGGCAGTGGTAAATTGAGCAAGAAACGGCCTCACACAGCAATCCATGCGCAGCGATACCCTGTCATAAAAGGTCACGAAACTGCCCAGAAACTGTCAAGACACGGCCCAGTAAAGTTTCATTACACTTTTATTATGACACTTTTTAACCATTTTCCAAGATTTAAAATCTTAATAAAAATAGCCGTATGCAAAATTTTTTACGTGATGAATTGGGTTTTTTAGGTATGTCCTAAATCATTGATTAGCCAGTCGGTAAAGGGTAATCATAAAAAATTACTTCACTATCACAAAATCTTCGCATTTACATTAATAAGAATTTTTTCTACATTATTTTTAGAGAAAAATATCTGGGTTTGGATTGGATTATAGGTGACTAGATCGGACTAGAACAGACTTGAGGCCGAGTAGTATTGATATTTACTCCAATGCACCATTTTAACTGTATCTCGAACTGTAAATAAGTATGAAACTATGTCTGATTCATTAATCACTATACCTGATATTAAACAAACGGCCCTAAAACTGCTCAAAGCATGGAAAATGTGAAACAGAACACCTTAACGCGTGCCACACAAGCACTACTGGAGCGGGCTTCACAGCTAGAAAAACTGGTCTATAGTCGGCACATCGCCACGATTCAGGCTAGATGCATCAAGGCTTACAGGCTGTTTTGAATTACAGCTTTTAGGTGTGATGCTTCTAAAGGATGTGATGACGACTGTGACTGAGGAGAGCAATTGTTCCAGGCTCGACTCATTGACGCATTCGTTTGAAATCCTGGTTCAATGGCTTAAATATTAAAGGTGATGGTATTAATAGTCGATGGAATCTTTGATTTTTTGACTATTGATCGGGTTGCTGGTATGGGGCTATTGACTCTCTGAAATCGTTATTGTGCTTGTTATTGATTCAGTATTGAGGTATTCAGGTTTGTTTTTTAATTACTCCTGAAGCGGAAGATTCCAATCAATGACGGGTGATTGGCGAGGTAATGTTTGATAAAGACTTCAATGTCGGGATACAGACTGTGTTGTTATTTATGACCTGCATGGCGATTCATGTTGGCAGGTATGACACGGTTAAAACTTCCTAATTCATTGAAATGTTTATTAACTCTGTTGCCAGTGGTAAAACCATTTTAACTGATAGGAGAAATTCCATGAATCGTTTAATTCGTTTGCGTGACCTGCAAAATTCTCATCCAGAACTGATGGATACCCAGCTAAACCAGATTAACGGGCAAACCGTTTATGGCTTGAATAATGAGAAAATTGGTACTGCTGAAGGTGCGCTGGTTGAAGAAACTACGGGCCGTATGCGCTATCTGATCATTGATGCCGGTGGCTGGTTCAGCAATAAAAAAGTGCTGGTTCCAGTTGGCATGGCTACCATTCAGAACGATGGAATCTATTTTTCCAATCTCACGAAGGATCAGGTAAAAATGATGCGTGACTATAATGACATGCAGAACTATACCTACGATGAACAGCGTACCGAAGATGAGCGTGTCTATGCGGCCAATACTGACTGGTCGGCAAAACGCGACAACTATTACGACTCTCCAGAAACCCTGCAATTGCTGGAAGAACGCCTGGTGGTGAACAAGGACCGTTATATGGCCGGTTCCGACGAAATCGTCAAAACGGTTTAAACCCACCCTCAAAACATTGATGTGACGCTGAAACGCGAAGAAATCGTGGTGGATCGTCATCCGGTGGATGCCCGTCCGGTCGAAGGCGTTGTGCTGGGTAGCGATAGCCAGACCATTCGCGTTGATCTCGAAGCAGAGCGCGCCAATGTGACCAAGCAGGCTTATGTGGTTGAAGAAGTGAGCATTGGTAAAAACACTACCAGTGAGCAAAAAACCTTTAGCGATACGGTTGGAAAGGAAGTGCTGCAAGTTCGTGAAAACGGCAATCTGCAACGCGGCGCACCACAAAACGATGCCCGTTTGCAGCAGGCCGCTGAAGCTGAGCGTCTAAACAAGAACAATCAGCCTAAGTAAGGTTGCTTAAATAAGATTGCTTAGCTCGAAGATGGTCCGAACAGGATCATCTTCACTGACTAAATCGGGGACGGCTGCCGGTGGGTGGCTGTCCTTTTGGTGTATCCATTCACTGATTTTCGTGACACTACTGGGGAGACTCCTGCCATGGCAGATGATAAAGAACGGGCACAGAGACAAGCCGCTGCTTCACAAGCCAATGCTACTGAAATCGCCGCTTCAGAAATCGCCGCAAAAGAAATTACCGCGTCAAATACCGTCATTTCAACCGCTCCTGTTGCACGCTTTGCCCTGCACGAAGAACGTCCTCACGTGACGTATCACACCGAGAAGGTGGGGGAGGTTGTTTTTCGACGTGAGGTGCGAACCACCACCGTGCATGTCCCTGTTGAGCTGAAAACCGAAGTGCTGATCATCGAGTTTGCCGAGCCGCTCCAGCGGGCGGAATTTCAGGCGGGCAGGCAAGTGGTAATCAATGGCATTGCCATGGAGCCCGGCACGCGGATGGAAGTGACCTTGCAGGAAGAAAAGGTGCGGATCGACAAGCAGGTCTATGCTGTCGAGGAAGTGATGATTAGCAAACAGACGCGTCAGGAAAGTGTACAGGTGCCCATCGAGCTACAGCGTGAAGTGCTGGTGGATTCGCGTGAGCCAGAGTCTGAAGACCGTACTGCCCGCCTCAGTCGGGCATAAAAAAGCCATCCCGAAGGATGGCTCCTGTAAGGGATACAGGCCTTAGTGGCCGGTACCCGCAATGGCTTTCACCATATCTTCGACGACTTTTTTGGCGTCGCCAAAGATCATCATGGTTTTGTCCATATAGAACAAGTCGTTGTCCAGACCTGCATAGCCGGTAGACATCGACCGCTTGATCACCATGACGGTCTGGGCTTTGTAGGCCTCCAGAATCGGCATGCCATAGATCGGTGAACTGGTGTCGTCTTTGGCGGCCGGGTTAACCACATCGTTGGCACCGATGACCAGTACCACGTCCGTGCTGGCAAAGTCCGAATTGATCTCGTCCATTTCCAGAATGTCTTCATACGGTACGTCGGCTTCCGCCAGGAGTACGTTCATGTGGCCAGGCATACGTCCCGCAACCGGATGAATGGCAAACCGCACGTTGACGCCTTCTTCTTTCAGCGTGTTGGCCAGCTCTTTCACCGCATTTTGGGCGCGGCCCTGAGCCATCCCATAACCAGGTACGATGATGACACTGGAAGCATTGGACATCAGGAAGCCTGCATCTTCAGGCGAGCCAGATTTGTAGTTCTTCTGCTTGGTTTCACCACCGTCATTACTGGATGACGCAGCGGCGGCGATACCACCAAACAGCACGTTCATCAGGGAACGGTTCATCGCCTTACACATGATGTACGACAGAATCGCACCCGAAGAACCAACCAGCGAACCGGCAATGATCAGCATGGGGTTGTTCAGGGTAAAGCCAATGCCCGCCGCTGCCCAGCCCGAGAAGGAGTTCAGCAGGGACACCACCACCGGCATGTCGCCACCGCCGATTGGGGCAATCCAGAACCAGCCAAAGGCCAGCGCAAAACCGGTCATCAGGTAGAAAGCCGTCATATCTTGCGTGGTGAAATACCAGATGCCACAGACCAGCATGATGGCAAACAGCAGACCTTGTACTGGCTTGATCCAGCTGCCATTAAGGGTTTTTGCCCATTTTTTGGCGGCCAGTTTCCCGTAGGCAAAGACCGAGGCAGTAAACGTAATGGCACCCACAAAGCAGCCAATAAATAGCTCCACACGGTGTACTGCATCGTGATGGACACCGGCGTGCAGAACCGCC
>CAUJHL010000020.1 GCA_963204705.1 Pseudomonadota bacterium
TGGACCGATTACTGGTCATGGGCAATCCCTCACCACCCGTTTTGATGGCGCAGGCCGAGGAATCACTGGATCAGCGTGAACCCACACAACGTGCAGTACAGATTGACCTCGATTATGTCTACGATGCCGACCCGGCCCAGCAGGAGCGCAATCTGGGCAGATTGCTGGAACGCATCAAAGCCCTGAAAATCCGCAGCGTCTATTTACAGGCCTTTGCTGACCCCGATGGCGATGGAACCGCCGATGCACTGTATTTCCCTAACCGCGAATTGCCCATGCGCGCCGACCTGTTCAATCGGGTCTCCTGGCAGCTCCGCACGCGGGCCGGTGTCCGCGTCTATGCATGGCTGCCGATGCTGGCCTATGATTTGCCTAACAAATCCCTGCAACAGCAACTCGCGGTTAAAGTGATGGGCCCAAATGGACAGCCGGTTCCCGCCCAAGCAGACTACCGCCGCCTGAGTCCGTTTTTACCGCAAAGTCTCGCCATCGTCAGTCATATCTACGAAGATCTGGCAAAACAGGCTAGTGGTATCAGTGGGGTACTGATTCATGATGATGCCTATTTGTCTGAACAGGAAGATGCCAGCGCCTGCCAGCCGGAGGCCCAGTGGCCCGGCCTGAAATCATCGCTGGCGCAGTGCCAGTTAAGTCCACGTGAAAAAACCCAAGCGCTGATCGATTTTGGCAACTCTGCCATTCAGCAGATGAAGCACTACATCAATATCAGCAATGATTTCCGGGTGGCACGCAACCTTTACCCACGCGTGGTGATGGAGCCGGCCGCCGAGGCCCGTTTTGCCCAGGCACTGGAACCATTTCTGAAAAACTACGACGAAGTGGCATTGATGGCCATGCCCTGGCTGGATGGCGACACGCCCGATAGCAACCGGTGGCTCAGCCAGCTGGCACAGCGCGTAGCGGCAATCCCAGGGGCCCGTGACAAGGTTGTTTTTGAGCTGCAGGCTCAGGACTGGCGCAGCAAGCAATGGATCGAACCCACCGTTCTGCGGGAGTGGATGCGTACCCTCACACAGGAAGGGGTGCTGAACTTTGCTTATTATCCTGATGATTTTTATAATAATAAGCCTGATTTTCAGCCTGCATTTGAAGGCATTAGCCTGGCGGAATTTCCGTATGAGGAGCCGCGAAAATGATTGAGCTGATCAATGCTTATTCGGCCTTGCTGGTCGAAACGATGAATCTGGGCATTCGGGATTTTCTGTTTGGATTTGCCTTTTATTATCCCCTGGTGATGGCCTGGATGTGGATGATCGGCGGTGTCTGGTTTTATTACCGGCGGGAATATCGCCATATTGACTGCGACAAGCCGGTGGGAGACGAAGGCTGTTCGATCCTGATCCCCTGCTTTAACGAAGCTGACACTGTCCGGCAAACCATGCAGTATGCCTTGCAGACGATTTACCCAAACTTTGAAGTCATTGCGATCAATGATGGCAGTAAAGATGAAACGGCAGCCATATTGGATGAACTTGCCTTGCAAAACCCCCGTCTCAGAGTGGTGCATCTGGTTCAGAATCAGGGCAAAGCCATGGCCTTGCGTGCCGGTGCCTTATGTGCCCAGCATGAATTTCTGGTCTGTATTGATGGCGATGCCTTGCTGCATCCCTATGCAGTCGAGCACATCATGTGCCACCTGACCAGCGAAGGGCGGGTGGGCGCAGTTACAGGCAATCCGCGGATTCTGAATCGGTCCACACTCTTGGGTAAATTGCAGGTCGGCGAGTTTGCTTCGATCATTGGCCTGATCAAGCGCGCACAGCGCACCTATGGCCGGATTTTTACCGTGTCGGGAGTGATTGCCGGCTTTCGCCGTACCGCGCTGCAGCGCGTCGGTTACTGGAACAATGACATGGTCACCGAGGACATCGATATTTCCTGGCGCCTGCAAATGGAAGGCTGGGATATCCGCTATGAACCGGAAGCCCTGTGCTACATCTACATGCCCGAAACTTTGTCGGGTTTATGGAAACAGCGGCTGCGCTGGGCCCAAGGTGGTGTGGAAGTCCTGCTGCGTCATGGCAAAAGCCTGTTGAGCTGGCGCCGCCGGCGGTTTTGGGGCATTGCGGTTGAATACCTGATTAGCGTGGGCTGGGCCTATACCATGCTATTGATTTTTATTTTGTATTTCTGGGGTCTGTTTTTCCCGATATCGGACGTCTGGTACGTCGATACGCTGCTGCCGCGCTGGCATGGGGTGATGCTGGGTATGACCTGCCTGGTGCAATTTGCAGTGAGCTTGCTGATAGACCGTCACTACGAGCATAAATCCTATTTGCATCATTATTTCTGGGTGATCTGGTACCCACTGGTATTCTGGTTATTGTCCATGTTTACCACCATTGTGGCCTTACCCAAGGCACTGATGACCAAGCCCAATCAGCGGGCGCGCTGGGTCAGCCCCGATCGCGGATTACGGCCTGATGAAGTCATCGACGCTTCCCGAGTACAGGCAAAATAAACAGGGCAACAACCATGAAAAACCTGACCAAATCCAAAAATCAGCTGCCCTTGGAGTTACCGGAAATCATTGTCCGGCCGGATTTACAAAGTCGGCTGCACCGTGGGTTTTTTGGATTACTTTCCCTGATAGGCTGGCTTATCTGGCTCTACCTGTTATTACCACTTGCCAGTCTGGTTGCCTGGTGGTTTGGCTGGCGCCTGTTTGATACCTATATCCAGCTGGACAGTGCCCAATTCATTCGAAGCATGCTGATCATTAATCTGATCGTATTTTTAATGGGCAGTCTGCTGCTGCTCTGGGCTTTATACAATCTGATCCGTTTTCGTGGAAAGGAGCGGCGGGCGTTTATTCCTCCGGTGACCACGCCTGAAATTGCCAGTTTTTATGCCCTGAATGCGACAGAAGTAGCTCAATCGCAGCAGTTTAAAATCACCTACGTCTCCTTCGATGATCATGGTCATTTCACCCGGCTGGAAGACCACCCACCACTAAACGCGGGTTGATGCCAATCGAAACCATACCGCCAGGACATCGGTCTGGGTCACGATTCCAATCAGCGAAGTCGCGTCTTTCACATCACTCACCACCGGGACGACATGGTGCCGTCCCTGGATAAACCAGTGGATGTGATCGATCACTTTCCAGTCCTCCTCTACCAGCGATGGCAGGGGTTTCTGGATATCCTCAACGCGCATGGGTTGCCAGTGCATCATCGCGCGAGCGGGCTGCCACTCTTCCGCAGACTCTGGCTGACTTTCCGTATGGGCCAGCAAGGCGGCACAGACATCGTCCCAATAGACCCAGCCTGACAGCCTTCCTTCACTGTCCAGCACGGCTGCCTGTGATAATTCATGACGCTTAAGAAACTGCAGGGCTTGCTGCAAATTCATGTTGCTTTCCAGCGTCTTGACTTCATGAGTCATGATCTCGGCAAAACAGATGCCCGACAGCTGCTGCGACTGATGCCGTTTAAGCGACTGGAGCTCAGTTTGCTGTATGAAGTCCTCCAGATCATCGGTACTAATATCGAGAATCTCAGGACGGGTCGCCAGGACCGCTTCAATATCACTGCGGGCAATGCCCTGACGCTGAATGGGTGGGGCTTCAGTCACCGCATGGGCCGCCTGTTGCCGATGCACATGATGGGGGTACCGTCGATTCAGCAGTTGATTCAGCACAATGGCAATCAACACCATCAAAATGGAATCAAGCATCACGGGAACCAGAGGATAACGCCAGCCCAGTGCCTGTATGGCCGGGCCACCCAGCACCGCCGTCAGAGCAACGGCTCCTCCGGGCGGATGCAGGCTACGCGTCACTGCCATCGCCATAATGGCCAGCGAAACGGCCAATGCCCCACTCAGCCAGCTCACGCCAAAGCACAAGACACAGAGCACGCCAATACACGCGGACAGGGTGTTGCCCAGCAAGACCGACCATGGCTGTGCCAACGGGCTACTGGGAACAGCGTACAACAGCACCGCACTGGCCCCCATCGGCGCAATAAACCAGGGATTACGCTCGCCCAGCGCCCATAGGCTCAGCACATCAGCAAGGGCAACACCGAGTACCGCGGCCAGTCCACTCAGCACCAGTTCCCGGCTCTGCATGCGTGGCTGGCTAGGCAAAAAATCCCGCCAGACCAGACGTGGCTCTGTCGTGCTACGTTGACTCACGCGAGTGTACCCGCTCTAAAAAAAGTGCCCCAGTTTATCCCATGGGGACAGGATTGCCATAGGAAGGTCTTTAGGGCCATCGCCTGCTGCCAAACGCTGAACCATACTCTCGATGAGCATTGCGGTATTTCCCCCTTTTAAACACGAGCGAAACACTCGTGAAACAGTAAAAAGCGATCCCGCAGCAACGGCGTTTTTGAGCAGGAGTGCCGGTGCTGCACATCTGATGCGGCAGGATGCCCGTCTGGCCGCCCATCGACCCAGTGCGTTCCGTCCGTGGATCTGGCGACAATGGCAGGTGCACAGTGCGCGTGGCCTGTTGCCGTCACTGGGCTGGCTGTTCTGGAAAGAGTTGCCCTTTTTTCTGCCCGGTAACGATCCCGACCGCGAAAGCTCTACGGAGCAGGCTCTGGCGTATCTGGCTCGCTCCCCCGGCGTGCTGCCTGCCACTATACGGGTAGCGGCCTGATACGGAGTAGGCTGACTGTTTGGTGTCAAATGATTGCTAACCAACTATATTTAATCAGCTTTAATTAAGCAATTCGTTTAAGCAAGTTTGTTTAAGCAAATCGGTTAAACCGATAAAAAACCCGGTAGCTGATTCGGCTTACCGGGTTTAATACGTGAGAGGTCAGTACTTGGTAAGGCATAGCCTAACCGCGAGTTAGAGAATCAGTCGCTTACTGTGATCAGTAACTGACGTTTTTTCACTTGCTGGCCAATGCTAGTGGTGATCTCGGTAACTGTTCCCGCATTGTTGGCTTTAATCTGCTGCTGAATTTTCATGGCCTCCAGAATCAGAACGGTTTGACCCA
>CAUJHL010000021.1 GCA_963204705.1 Pseudomonadota bacterium
CAGTTTTGCTGTGTCGGCTCTAAAATGATTCGGTAATGCTCGCGCCCGGGCTCGGACAATTGGGCGTATTCAGTTAACCAGCTGGGCAGTTGCTGTGCACTGACTCTTGGAACCTGTAGACGCACATCCGAACTGCGGGTCCAACTGCGTCCGTTAAAACTGGATAACACGATCCCGCGCCCGTACATCTTGGATTTTTCAGGAAATTTCCCCTGCTGCAAAGGCAAAACGCGAAATGCCAGCGCGGTAGACTGACTCAGCTCTGCCAATTCACCGGGTGACAGCGTATCACCCACACCAGTGGTTCCCTTACCCGGTCCAACCTGCATCGACCATAAAGGAGGCAATCGCGGAAAAAACAAAAACAGCACCACCATCAAAGGGACAGCCTGCAGCAGCAAGCGTGCCGTTTGCTTTAACCACAACAGGTAATGCCGGCCCAGGGCGCGAGGTGGATGGTCAGGATGAAACCCATTCATCGCGGCAAATGCCGTAAATACCAGTACCGTCCCCACCAGTACCAACACAGTCGTCAGCAACTTCTGATCGAACAGGAACAGACCAGCCAGCACAAACAGTGCCAGCGTCAATACCACATAAAAATCCCGACGCGCCCGTAGTTCATACAGCTTGCTGATCAGGCACAACACCAGAAAGGCAGTGCCTGCCTCCAGCCCAAGAAAAGTATGAAAACTGAGGTAAATCCCATACATCCCACCGATAAAACTGCCGAACTGAACCCACTTCGATCGGGCAACCCGCTCACGCAGTGCGGATGCAAATGGCCACTGCAGGGCTATACTGCCCAGACCAAACAGAATCAGCCACCAGGGAATATGGCCACTATTGGCCAGAATGGGCAGCAGCTGGGCAACGAGTACTACCTGTAGAATGTTCGGGGGAATGGGTTTCGTGGAAAATGGCGCGCCCATCAGCCGAAAACCCATGCTGCCACGGGGTTGAGGTACAGCATTCGGTGTCCTCATATCCGGCGATCCTCAGAAAAAGGCGGGCATTGCGCCAACAACCGTCGCACCAGTGCCAATTGCGCCTCCCCCACACCCAGTGGTGACTGCTGATCCGGCAGGTGTATGCGATACGGCTGCTGCTGGCTTTCCTGAAGGTACACCAGATACATTAGCTGGCTAAGACGTTCCTCATGGCCGGGCCCTGGCATCTGCTCATAGTGAAGCTCGGCATGTTGACTGACGGGATCGGAAAATGTCTTGATAAACCAGCCTTTTCCCTGAGCCAGATGGCGCCATGAAATCCGAGTCAATGGCTGGCCCGGCTGATAGGTGTCGAGGCCTTCAAAGTCATCCATTCCCGCCACTCGCTGGCTTTCCACCTGTTGCTCACCGTTCGTAGAAGCACCTGTACCCACCCGATTAACTTCTGCGGACTGAGGCCATACCCACACCTCCGACTGAAACCGCACATAGGTCCAGGCTCTGAGTAGCCCCAGCGGAAAAACGGTTTCCACGTGTAGACGGGGAAGTCCATAAGGTCCCCGCTGACCTACCGGCAGCTCAAATTCGACTATTTGGGGAGCCTGAACTGTCGTGAGCCAGTGTTTTTCTCCTTCCCAGAGCAACTGAATGTGCTGATGCGTTTTGTGACGCGTGGCACCGACCCGGAGTCGCACCCGTGTACGTGTCCAAGCTTCAGCATCCTGCGCATCCATCCACTGCACCTGCAAACCAGACAAATTCTGAAAGGTATGATGAATACCGATGACCAGTACACTGGCCAGAAAGAAACAAAACCCCAGTACCAGATTGTTGGCGTAATTAATTCCAGCAATAAACGTAATGAAGAGCAAAATCAAAAACAGTAGGCCTTCGCGGCTCAGAAAAATAAAAATTTGCTTTTGAGTCAGAATAATAGAGTGTATGGGAGGCAAGCGCCCATTCAGCCAGCGCTGAATGCGGGGATGGGATTGAAACCATTCAGACAGGGAACGCCCCCGTGCCATATTCTCACTCCCATTGTCCCTTATTGCATCAGATTATCTTGCATCGCACTGTGTTAAATCACATTGTCTTGTATCACACTGGCCTGATTGCGGATGAACCTAACTACCAGAACCTTTGAACTTTTTTTCAAGTATGCAAGGAAAACTATCCAGTAAAAACAGACAGTGCTTTGTGGTTTATACCAGCACGGGCACTGTGTTTAATAGCTCGGAGGCTGGAGAAAATACTCCCTGACGAGTCATTCCCCCACCAATCCGATGGTCCACAACTGCCGCAAACACGGCCTGAATGTCTTCCGGCACGGTGAAATGGCGACCTTCTATCAGTGCATAGGCTTGCGCAGCTTTTTTCAGCGCCAACACGCCACGGGTCGATAAGCCATTGGTTCGTGTCGATTCGCGCGTACTGGCCACAAGACGTTGTAAATAATCCACCACCGGATCAGCCATATGTACCTGAAGCACCTGAGCCTGCCAGTCCAGCAGTTCACTCGGCTCTATCAGCGCAGCTAATTGCGCCAGTAGCACCCGCCGATCCACACCTAACAATAAATCACGCTCTGCCAGCTCAGATGGATAACCCAGCGAAAGGCACATGAGAAAACGGTCGAGCTGAGATTCCGGTAAAGGATAAGTACCAGACTGATTGACGGGGTTTTGGGTAGCAATCACAAAAAATGGAGATGGCAGACTATGGGTCATACCGTCATGGCTCACCTGACGCTCTTCCATCGCCTCAAGCAATGCCGATTGGGTTTTTGGGCTCGTCCGGTTAATTTCGTCCGCCAGCAACACCTGTGTAAATACAGGCCCGGGCCGAAATTCAAACTGCTGGCTCGATTGATTAAACAGTGACATGCCAATAATGTCTGCTGGCAGCATGTCGCTGGTAAACTGGATACGCTTGTAGTTTAGACCCAATACACGTGCCAGACTCTCCGCCAGCGTGGTTTTGCCCATCCCGGGCAGGTCTTGCAGTAATAAGTGACCGCCCGCGAGCAGACAGGTCAGCGCCAGCCGGATCTGGGACTGCTTGTCCAGAACGATCTGGCCAAGTTTATGCTGAATCTCAGTTAAACGATTTTCAGTATGCTGGAGTTGAGCCTTGTCCAAGGGCTGGCCTGATACCAGGGCCTGATGATGCGAGTGAATCTGGCTCATGAATTCCGCTCAATAATGGCCTCTGTCGCAAGCATCTGAGAGACGTCGCCAGACCCTACGAAATAAGCCAGTAATTCGGTGGATGGCACGACTAACATGTGTGCTTAAACGTCACGTTTGGTCAGGTCACGTTTTACCAAGTGGTCGGATTCCACAATTTCAATGGCACGCCCAGAGTGACCTTTTCCTTGGTTTCAATGCGGCTGTTCGGCACGGGTTTGGCCGATTGACCATTAAAGGTTGCCAATTCCGCCGATCGGGTATCGTCTGGATTCGGCACAAAGCTGTACCCAGGTGTGTTGAGCGTCGTGAATTTCAATTCTTTCAATGCATCCCGTTCTGGCATCTGGGTGATTGGGCCGACCTGTAGCAAATTTAAGGACTTATCCGGATGACCACGGAAATTTTGCTCGTCATAGCGCAAATAGTAGTTATTTCCAGCTTTTACTTCAAAATCAACCGTGTGACCTTTCTGGAAATAGACAAAACCTACTGGCCGACGGATTGACAGCCGATACTTGCCAGCAGGTAACTCCAGCCAGTAATACTGATTGTTGATCAGCCCCGGTAAACGCTCGCCATTCAAAAAGAAACTTGGGGCAATAATTTCCTGAAAATTCCAGGTACTGTCCGGCCGATACAGATAGACAATCGCCGATGATTTGTCCATGGGTACCACGGGTTGGAATACCGGGCCATCACTGTGTAGAAAGGACGGGAATTTTGGGCCATCGGTACGGGCAATCCACGCGCCCATGGTGAAACCATGCGGTTTCAGACGTTCTTTCAGCGTGATATCTTCAGAAAGATCGGCAGTGGGCAGCTCTGGCTTCAGTTTCACTTTGGGATCTGAAAAATGACCACCTCCCAAATGCGAAGGCACAAGATGCGTCACCGTATTTCCCATGGATTTCAGGGATTGGCAGGCCGTCAGATTCAATCCAATCAGTATGATACAGCCGATCTGGCGCATGGTGTCCCTCGCGTATTCCTTGTTGTAATGTCCAGAACTATCAGCATTCCAGATTGTCTGACATCCTAACGGGTTTGTCTGGATTTGGCTAGTTTAAACCATGGTTTTTAGCCCGATTGAATCTATCACACACGTCAATTCTGTCCATTCGTGAGGCCTATGTAGACTGTTCTTCGATTTATATGTGTAGATCAAAAAAGTACAGCAAAAAAAACCGCTCCACATAGGGGAGCGGTTCTATATCTCAGCTAAGTCTGAACAGTTCATCCCTAATACTCTTCCTAATAGATCATGAAGCGTACAGGACTGATGCATGACTCGCTAGCGCAGCTTAGGCACCAGCAGGAGGATTGATGCTGATTTCAACACGACGGTTCTGGGCGCGGCCAGATTCAGTGCTATTGCTGGCAACCGGGTTACTCATGCCATAACCAACAGCCTGAACACGGCTGGCAGGTACACCCTGACGAATCAGATAATTGGCCACACTGTTGGCACGATCCTGAGACAGTTGCTGATTATAAGCAGCACCACCAACATTGTCGGTATAACCACGAACGGTGATACTGGACTGATCGTACTGGATCAGGGTTTGGGCCAGCTGGTTCAGTGTACCAGTGAACGAGCCGCTGATGTCCGAGCGAGCGGTAGCAAATGTTATGTTGCCCGGCATGATCAGGTCAACAGCACCGGTCTGCTGGTTACGCTCAACGGCTACGCCAGTACCCTGCATTTGTTCACGCAGTTTCTTTTCCTGATTATCCATGTACAGGCCAGCACCACCGCCCAGTACAGCACCGATCGCAGCGCCACGGCCACGCTTGTTTTTGTCAATGGCAGCGCCTGCAGCGGCACCAATCAGGGCGCCCATGGCACCTTTGGACATTTGCTGCTGGCCAGTGTAAGGGTTGGTGGTACAGCCAGCCAGAGCCAGGCTGCCGGCCATCGTAGCGATGATGAGAGTACGCATGGAAATGCTCCTTGTGTTTAACGTTACAGCTAATACACTGTATCTATTAAATATAACTCGTGTAAGTTACCAGTATGACAATCAATGACAATCAGTTTTTATCAACTGGCATGCTGGTGGACGAATGCATTGTGGGACAGCCAAGACAAAGTTAACTAGGTAGTTTTTGTTACAAAAGCCAGAGAACTCGTAGCTCCCTAGCGTCCGTTAGTACAAACAGTCTTTTTATATAAGATAATGTTATTTAGACAATTTTAAAACCCACAGCTTCTCAGTAGCCTTATCTTTCATGCAAGACTCTCCTACATACTTTAGCCTGATTTACGTATTGGCAACGACTTCACCGCATTTATCTGGCCAGAAACTCCCTGACAGGAATCAACAGCTTGCATAAAAGTTAGCTTTTTTTATCATAGGATTGACGACTTCAAGACAGAAAACATCATGCTGGTCAAAAAACGCACGCGCTCCATGATCTCCATCGCCTATGACAGCACGATCCTGTTGCTGATACTGCTGGATGTCGTCCTATTGGGCCTGGATTATTTGATCGTGGGCCATATTGGCAGTATCGCGGCACAACAGTTTCACTGGGAAGCGTATCGCACGGCCTATTTGACGCACTATCATCAGCCTTTGCTGGATGCCGATGAGTGGTTCACCTTGGTTCTCATAGCCGAGCTAGTGGTACGGTGGCTGATTGCCATGGTGTATTCCCATCATGCCCGGTGGTTTTTCTTTCCGTTTATCCACTGGTACGAGGTGCTTGGGTGTATCCCTGCATTCCGGGTATTCCGCTTACTCCGTGTATTTGCGATCGGTTATCGCTTGTACAAAATGGGCTTTCAGATCCTTCCCGACTGGGTGATGAATCAGGCCAGATTTTATTATGACGTCGTACTGGAAGAGATATCCGACCGGATTATCATTAACGTACTGGATGGCGTGGAAAATGAGTTGCGTAACAGTACGACGCATGGGCCATTAATCGAAGAAATGCTGAATCAGCATCGGCTACTGATCCAGCAGGCAACGCAAGAATTGTTGATAGCCAATGTTATTCCCGCCCTGCAAAGCAGGCGCTCTGACATCGAGGCAGGTATTGGCACTGCTGTGTATGAGGCGCTGCATCAAGTGCCTGAGCTGCATTCAATTTTGCGATTACTGCCAGGGGTTGGGCCCCTTCTCAATTTACAGCTTCAATCGATTGGCCGGAGTATGGCCATTAATATTACTCATGAAATTCTCGATAACATGATCGCGGAACCAAACCTACGCACGGGCCACGCGGTGTTTGATCCTATCGCCGAACATGTGGGCCAATTAAATTTTAATACCCCAAAACTGAAGGAATTGATGGAATCACTGGTGTTTACCTCGCTGGACGTCGTTAAAAAACAGGTTTCCGTACAACAGTGGAAAGAAAAATATCCTTTGTAACAATTCAGCGAAACGTTGCTGAGCAAAAGCATATGTTCATGGTCAATTTTTTTGGGTGCCGTATGGCTTCGCCCCCTGATATGGTCTAGCATGCAGGGGTTTTCGTCAGGACTAGCGCGTCCAGACTTCTGGCAGCAAAACGATTCACTACATCAGGATGTGTAATGACTGATTTACAGGTAAAAGGACGAATGGTCAGCTTCTCAAAACTGACCTTCGGCACCTCAGACCCCGCCGCAATTACCAAGGCTGTCTCACAGCTGACCCAGGGTGAAGATGCCTATCACGGCACTCTGGTATTGCTTGATAGCACCGTAGACCTTGACCTTGCACACTTATTGAAACTGGTTCGTGACAGCGGTCTTCAGCCCTTTGGGGTTGTCGATGGCATGCTGGCTCAACAGGCACGGGCGCTCAATATAGCGGTTGTTCCTGCAGAAGGCCCCATGCAGCGCATTCAGCCGACACAGGGCACCAGCACCCCAGCAGAAACGCCAAAACTGGCAACAAGCTCAACTCGGGCAGTGCCGGACACCATCTACTATGATGTGTTACGCACTGGCCAGCTGCTGCAGGCGGACGCCGGAAATCTGGTGATTACCCAGGATACCAACAATGGCTCTGAAGTCATTTCAGCTGGCAGCATCCATGTGTATGGCTCTGCCAATGGCCGCCTGATTGCGGGCTCACAAGGAGATGCAACCGCACGTATTTTCTGCCAGAAATTGTCAGCAGATCTGGTGGCCATTGCCGGAATTTATTGTGTTGCGGATGATATTCCTGCCAAATATCAAAATAAGGCCGTTGAAATCTCAGTTTCCAATGACCAAGAGCTGATTTTTAGACATTTATCGGATAATCACGGATAGTGTGATTCAGGTATTTAATTCCGCACCAAGGTAGTGCAGTATGCACCCTGACCGGGGAAAATAACCATTACTGAATCAGCGTAATAGAACCCATGAGACCCCCAAACAGGTCTGCCATACGTCGTAAGTGAAGGAGCCGTTTCAGTGGCGAAAATAATTGTAGTAACCTCGGGTAAAGGCGGCGTTGGAAAAACAACGACAAGCGCCTCTTTCGCCACTGGTCTGGCTTTACGTGGCTATAAAACCGTCGTAATAGACTTTGATGTGGGGTTGCGTAACCTCGATCTGATTATGGGATGCGAGCGTCGTGTCGTCTATGACTTCGTCAATGTGATTACTAATGAAGCACGCCTGTCCCAGGCACTGATTCGTGATCGTGATATTGATAATCTGTATATTTTGCCAGCCTCGCAGACACGGGACAAAGATGCCCTGACCGACGAAGGTGTCGCGCGTGTCATTGATGAACTGTCCAAGGAATTTGATTATATCGTCTGTGATTCGCCCGCAGGTATTGAGCGTGGTGCCATTCTAGCCATGTATCACGCTGATGAAGCCATCGTGGTTACCAACCCGGAGATTTCTTCGGTACGCGACTCTGACCGCATTATTGGCATGCTGCACAGCAAAACCAAAAAATCGGAAGAAGGACTGGGTAAAGTCCGAGCCAGACTGTGCATCACACGCTACGATCCGGAGCGTGCCGGACGTCAGGAAATGTTGAGCATTGATGACATTTCCAAGGATATTCTGAAAATTCCTACCATTGGCATCATTCCGGAATGCACCTCGGTACTGAACGCCTCTAACAATGGTGTGCCAACGATTCGTGATCCAGATTCCCAGGCAGGACTCGCCTACGACGATCTGGTGGCTCGTTTTCTGGGCGAGGATCGCCCCTATCGATTTATCCAGCCTCAGCAAAAAGGATGGCTGGCTCGCTTGTTTGGAGTGTGACCATGGCAGGATTCTGGAGCAACCTCTTTAAAGGGGATCAACCCAAAACGTCTTCGGCAAAAACCGCAGCCGACCGTTTAAAGGTCATCGTTGCCACCGAACAGCGTCTAGGAAACCGATTGAGTTCTGACAAGATTGAGCGCATGAAACGTGAAATCATGGAAGTGGTCAGTCGCTACGTTCGTGGTCTGGATGAGCGCGATGTGGAAATGAAAATCCGTACCGAAGCTGAAATTGAAATGCTGGAAATGAACATTAATTTGCCTGAAGACAAATAAGGTTCAACCACTACTTTCAGTACAGCTGGGACAGAGCAGCGTTATTACAGTAGAAAAAAAAGAGCAGTACGCCAAGCGCTTTACTGCTCTTTTTTATTTCTCAAAGCCATGTAAACTATGCGCTGAGCCTGCCTGAGCAGGATAAGACGAATTTTGAAGTGTTAACTTTGATCAGGAGGATGCCATGGCGTTGTCACAGCCTGCCACCTTTAATGAACCCTGGAGCGATGAGCGTGTCGCTGCCTTTATGACCATCCAGCCACCACACGGTGTTTCAGCGGATTTTCATATTTTGTACAACGCATACAAGCACATGCGTCCACACGATTTTGAGCGTTTACTGGTATTGTTCCGTGCCGAGGGTCGTGATGTAAACGCCAAAAATGAGCATGGTCAAACCCTAGCTGACATTTTGAGCGCATTGCCCCGACACTCCTCTGCGTTTTTGGCCTTGCTGCAAAAAAACTGAGGTATTGGGCACTGAGTTTTCGGTACTGATTTTCTGGAAACTTACTTTTGAGCACTGACTTCATTAATTAAGTGACTCGATAAAGTATGGCCTGCCTAACCATCCCTCAGAGGAGGGTTTTTCATTTCAGCCTGAAGGCATCTAAAAACGGCGTATGAACGCCCGACTACGACTAACGCCAGTAATCATCGGGAGGTGGTGGCAGCCCTGCCAGTGTCGATCGCAAGCCATCTGACCATTGCTGCCGTATCATGGCGAAATAAGGGTCATTTTCATACAGTCGGCGACCTTCAGGGAAATCAAAACTATCCCGCCGATACACCAGCAAATCCAGTGGTGTCCCCACGGAGAGATTCGAACGAATGGTAGAGTCAAAGGAAATCAGCGCGCAGCGTAATGCCTTATCCAGCGGGGAGCTGTAGTTCAGGGCACGATCCAGTATGGGCTTGCCATATTTGCTCTCGCCAATCTGAAAATACGGCGTGTCCTGAGTCGCTGAAATAAAGTTTCCCTGCGGGTAAATATTATAAAGCTCAGGCGTCTGACCTTTAATCTGACCCCCCAGCAATACCGAGCTGGCATAATCTGATTCATCACTGTGAGAAATCGTTGCTGTATGCAGCACAATTTCCCGCATGGTTTCCCCTACCATCCCAGCCGCTTCAAACAGGGTATCGACATTATTCAAGTGACGATCTAGCCCTGCCTGTACCTGATGAAAGAGCTTGGTGATCACTGACTGTGAGGTCGCCAGATTACCCGACGTTTGCATGACGATCAGCCGCTCTCCGGGCGTACCTAGCCGATGCAACTTGCGAAAGGTCGCAATATGGTCAATGCCGGCATTGGTTCTGGAGTCACTGACAAAGATCAGCCCGTGCTCCAGGCGCATAGCAACGCAATAGGTCATGGTATTCTTCCTTTGCCGAAAATATATCGTGTGCCGAGATGTATAGGGTTGCCGAAAAGAATCTCAGCATACGCAGATCACACAGATTGTATGTAGCAAAATTGCCTATTAAACTTTGGCTTAGCGCAAAATATCACTCAATACCATAATGCGCAAATGACTATCACCCATCCTGAATCTACTCAGAATGCGCTAAATCGGCAGCACCTGCACCAGCGCTGTCATGGACTCATTGCCGCCACCTTTTCGCATGCCACGTACCGGTGCTGCATCCAGATAATCCCGTCCAACAGCTATTTGAACATGTTGTGAGGGAGTAAATAATTGATTACTAATATCAAAACAGTACCAGCTTCCGGCTGACCAGACTTCTGCCCAGGCGTGGCTGGCAAGATGACTTTCATTAGCAATATGCAGATACCCTGACACATAACGGCAGGGAATACCAAAGTGCCTTAAACACGCCAGAAACACATGCGTATGATCCTGACAAACCCCATGCCCGAGTTCGAAGGCTTCTATGGCCGTGGTAGAAACGCCGGTTTTACCCGGTGTGTAGGGCATTTTTTCAACCAATGCTTCCGCAAATTCATGCAATTGACTTAAAGGACTGAGGTGTCCCTCACGAATGTACTGAATGGCAAACGCAATCATGGGGTCTGAGGCCGTGGTGTAATCCGTGGCCAATAAATACAGCTCAGGGGCAACCCGATTATCTTCAATTGAGAGCACGGTTTCTTCAAGGTCAATATATCCCTGAGAAATGATAATAAGGTCTTCATGCGGCTGCGACATGGATAATGTCGTCCACCAATTGCCAAAGCCGTCCTGCTGCGTCAGTTTTTGACCCGGTGCAGAAAGCTGCCAGCTTTGCACCCGCTGATTTCCCATCGTTGGGGGCATCATGCGCACATATTGGATACTCTGATACACCGGCTCATCGTAGCGATACACTGTTTGGTGGTTGATGTGCAGTCTCACGGCCCGTCCTCGAACAGTTCATCCAGCAGATCGCATAACTGGTACAAACCGGTCAGACCGGGACGCTGCTGAAAATAATGGAACGCCGCATCCAGCCCCCGCCAACCCAGCGCTTCGAGCTCGTCCAGTATGTCAGCCAGACCCTGAATCGCCGTTAGGGGTGTTGATTGCACACGGAGAGCAATATCCACACTTTCAATGATCTGGCCGAGTTTCCAGAATAGTTGAACTCTGTCGTCTTCCTCTCGCATCACATCCATACACTGCGCCAGACGCAGGCGAATATCGGGATTCAGCTGCAGGGAAAGCTCACGTGGTGCTTCGGCCTGCGCTGAAATAAGATCTTCAGCGGGTGATGAGACGGTCTGATTTGCACTGCGCTGCCGGTCAATGGACGCGGGATCTGGTTCGATATCAGTTTGTTGCAGGGCATTAAAGGCCTGATAGGTTTGTTCTAGGATTACCCCACGAACTTGCTGCACATTTTCAAATAAATGCTGAAGATTTCCCGGTAGTGACACGGTCTGATCGGGGTCAAGTAATAACTGATTTAAGGTATCAGCACTCCACGCGGGTAAGGCAAAGGCATGCGCATAACTGCGCGCTGCTTCATCATCCTCAAACGGCAACAGATGGCAAAGATTATCAATGCGAACCGCAATGCGGCCTAGCCAATAAAGGCTTTGAGCAGTACTGAGCACAAGAATCATGGTAATTCCCCTGTTTTGTGTGCAGTGTCACCATGGACGACGGATAATTCCAAAGCAGATGGTGCGTTTTTTTCAAGCAATGCTAAAGGTGAATCTGGAAGGGGGTCACTAATGGGTTCAGGTGCGCTATCCAAAGCTAAGCCCACTCCTTCTTTTGCCGTAATGATCCAGGTGTCTTTAACACCGCCACCCTGAGAGGAATTGACGACCAAGGAGCCTTTTTCGAGGGCAACTCGCGTCAGGCCGCCAGGCAGCATCCGCACTTCCCGCGGGCTGGATAAAATAAATGGCCTTAAATCGATATGACGAGAAGCCAGACCTTCTTCGACACAGGTAGGACACACTGACAGAGAAATGGTTGGCTGGGCGATGTATGCCGCTGGGTTTTGCTGAAGTTTGCGTCGGAATTCCTCCAGTTCGGCGCGGGAAGCTTTTGGGCCCACCAGCATACCGTAGCCCCCGGAGCCTTGGGTTTCCTTGACGACGAGCTGATCCAGATTAGCCAATACATAGGACAATTCAGAGGTGTTACGGCACTGATAGGTGGGAACGGTATGCAAAATGGGCTTTTCCCCCAGATAAAACTCAATCATTTTATCCACATAGGGATAGATGGATTTGTCATCCGCAATACCGGTTCCGGGAGCATTGGCTATGACAATTGATCCTGCCCGAAAAGCAGCCATTAACCCTGGAACGCCGAGCATTGAATCAGGATTAAAGGCCAGCGGGTCTAGAAAAGGATCATCGATACGGCGGTACATGACATCTACCCGCCGGGGACCCATGACGGTTTTTAAAAAGACCTCACTTCCATCGACATACAGATCATGGCCGGTGACCAGCGGCACACCCATTTCGCGCGCCAAAAATGCATGCTCGTAATAAGCACTGTTATAACGACCCGGGGTTAACACCACGATGAGGGGATCTTCGGTTTCGGAAGATTCCAGCAAGGTCTGTTTCAATAACTGGGGATAGGGACTGACTGGCTGGATAGTTGCCTCAGCAAAAACTTCGGGCATTAGGGATTCACTAATCCGACGCCCTTCCAGTAAATAGGAAACACCTGAAGGGATTCGCAGATTATCTTCAAGGACAAAATACTCGCCTTGTTTATCCCGAATCAAATCAATGCCACTCACATGGGCATATATTTTACCGGGGAGTTTTTGCCCCATCATCCACGGCTGGAAAGCAGGATTGGCCAGTATTTGTTCTGCAGGAATCAACCCAGCCCGAATAATATCGTGCTGGTGATAAACATCATCCAGAAACGCATTCAAAGCCCGTATTCGCTGGCTACATCCTCGCTCCAGATGTCGCCATTCCTGTATCTCGATAATACGGGGAATAATGTCAAAGGGAATGGGCCGAGTGGTATTATCTTTATCACTGTATACTGTGAACGTGATGCCTTTTTCCAGAAACAATCTGGCGGCGGTATCATTGAGCGTCAGTAAGCGCTCGGGAGTTTGAAGCTGTAACCAGTGATCAAGCTCAGTATAACTCGCTCTGACCTGATGATCGCCTGACATCATTTCATTGAAAAAATCATTGTGTTCAACAGAATATTGAACCTTGGGAATGGCTTGAGCGGTATTGGCAGGCTCCGGACAAATCTTCAATTCAGTAGAGGTAGGGCTTACCGGGCAATCCTGCGAGGTGGAATTCATGGGAATACCTGAACTGGGGTTTAAAATGGGCGAATTTAAGGTGTTATGAGAATCAGACAGTTGCTTAATCAGAGTCGATACTTCCTCTCTGGACTCTCGGGATTTACACATTTTGGAGAGGGCTTGCTGATTCTGTTGATGGTTAAAACGGTTCATATTCGGGGATGCCAGTAGCGTTTCGGATAGCACTTCCGACAACGGTTCAGGTAAAGCTTCGGATATCTTTGAAGGAACCATCAGAGTATCAAGTAAAGCCGCCTCGCTAGAGTCCATTTCGGCTAAATGTGAACACATGAACAACTACCTCATTTCCTC
>CAUJHL010000022.1 GCA_963204705.1 Pseudomonadota bacterium
AGTTCTACCTGATCTCCTGCCTGTACCAGAATAGCCACGACCGCCCCATCCATCGGCGCCCGAATTTTGCCATCACCCGCCAACTCGCTACTGACTGGCGGCGCATGGGTCACATTACTCAAGGTCAGGTTTCCATTGGCGCTGTCCAGAAAGAGCTGCCCATCCTTCAGGGCATAATGCACGTTACGGCGTATGCCATCCCACAGGTAGCAGACCTGCTGGTAATCCCGACTGACGAGCTGCAGGGCATGATCGGCGCCAGCCACCTCCACCAGCACATCCTGCTCACGGCGGTCAATTTTCAGCTCGTGGGTGTGCTCACCCACCTTAAGGCGCAGCGGCACCCGCACATGTACACCACTTTGCCAGTTATGCAAACGGTCAGGGTACTCCGTCAATAAACTGGCTGCCAAACCCAGCATTTCAGGGGAAACCTGTGTCGGCTGCAAACTGGGATCCTGGGCAAAATGTTCAGCAATAAAGGCCGTATTGGTATCCCCAGACACCACTACGGGATGCCGTAACAGATTGACCAAAAACTGTTTATTACTGTTGACGCCCAGCAAAACACACTCTTCTACCGCACGGGCCAGCAGGCGCACAGCATCTACGCGGGTTTTGCCATAGGCAATGATTTTGGCCACCATGGGATCGTAATGCGGGCTGATTTCACCGGGACTGGTCATGCCATGGTCGATGCGTACCCCCGGTAACTGAGCGGCTTTCCACAGCAGGATTGGGCCGGTTTGCGGCAAAAATTGCTGTCCCGGATCTTCGGCGTACAACCGCACTTCAATGGCATGCCCCTCAAACTGTAATTCCTCCTGCAGTTTCGGCAGCCGTTCACCATTGGCCACGCGCAATTGCCATTCCACCAGATCTTCACCGGTAATCAGTTCGGTGACTGGGTGCTCAACCTGCAAGCGGGTATTCATTTCCAGAAAATAAAAGGCACCACTCGCATCCAGCAAAAATTCTACGGTTCCCGCGCCGACATAAGCACACGACTGAGCGGCTGCCACGGCAGCTTCTCCCATGCGCTGACGCAATTCCGGCGTCATCACGGGACAGGGTGCTTCTTCGACCACTTTCTGATGACGGCGCTGAATGGAACAGTCACGCTCAAACAGATAGACCACATTGCCGTGGGTATCGCCAAACACCTGAATCTCCACGTGTCTTGGGGCTATGACGGCTTTTTCCAGAATCAGCTCGCCTGAGCCAAAGGCATTTTCAGCCTCAGACCGTGCGGTAAGCAATGCAGCTTCCAGCTCACTGGCGTCCGGCACCAGGCGCATCCCGCGGCCACCGCCACCCGCCGATGCCTTGACCATCAGGGGAAAACCAATACGCTGCCCTTCTGCCACTAAGGTAGCCGTACTCTGATCAGCCCCTTCATAACCGGGCACGCATGGCACACCAGCCTCCAGCATGGCAATTTTTGACAGGCGCTTACTGCCCATCAGCTTAATGGCCTCTGGCGTTGGCCCGATAAAGGTAATTCCAGCTTCGGCACAGGCCGTGGCAAAACCGGCATTTTCAGACAGAAATCCATAACCCGGATGAATGGCATCGGCTCCGGTGAGTTTAGCGGCGGTTAGAATGGCTGACACATTCAGATAGGAGTCAGCCACTTTGGCTGGCCCGATGCACACGGCTTCATCGGCACTCTGGACATGCAGGGCATTGGCGTCCGCTTCCGAATACACCGCCACAGTGCGATACCCCAGCGCCCGGCAACTGCGCATCACCCGCACCGCGATCTCTCCGCGGTTGGCTACTAATACCTTACTGAATGCCATGGTGACTGTCCTATCGTTCTGTTTTAATGCTAAAAATTGCCAAAGTCTAAATGACAATTCCGAGTGTAAAACCTGAGTTAAAGTCTGAGTGTAAAGTCCGGGAGTCTAAGCTAACTCAGCTGGCCCAACTGGGGAGTCGTTTCTGCACAAAGGCCATGGTGCCTTCCTGACCTTCAGGCCCACTCACCGCACGGCCAAATTCTTCAGCCGCCTGATCCAGCAGGCTATGCAATTCCTGCTGGCCTACCCGGTGTAACAGGGCTTTGGTGACCCGGCTGGCTTCAGGCGCAGTACGGCGAATCTGCTGTTCCAGATCGTGCAGGGCAGACTCCAGCGCGGCAGGGTGATCAATGGCCTCATGCACCAGCCCCAGCCGCTGGGCCGTCGTACCGTCAAATCGCATGCCCAGCAGGGCCAGTCGGCGTGCTTGGGTGAGTCCAATTCGCTGTACGATAAACGGGGCAATTTGCGCAGGAATGATGCCGAGGCCGGTTTCCGGCAAACCAAACTGCGCCTGGCTGTGGCAGATAGCCACATCGGACACACAGGCGAGACCAAAACCGCCGCCCAGTACGGCGCCTTCAATCACCGCGACCACAATTTGTGGTGCTTCATTCACTAACTGCATCAAATCGCCAAATTGCCGATTAAAGCGGGCAAAAACCGCGGTATCACCCTGTGCAGCCGATAGGCGCAGACGGCCCATATCTTTAATATCCGCACCTGCACAAAAGTTACCGTTTTTGCCGCGGAGAATGACCGCACGGATGTCATGGTTAGTGCTCAGAGCCTGAAACACCTGTTTCAGCTCACTCACCATCAGCTCACTCATGGCATTGCAGACTTCCGGCCGGTTCAACCATAAGTGTAGGATGGGCCCCTGAGTGTGCAACTCCAGAGTTTCCCAGTGTTGAGTGAATACCGCTTGGCTCAATTCAGCATGCGTTTTTTCTGAATGGGTGTTTTCTGATTGATTTGTCGTAGACATGGAGTGACTCCTTTAGTCTGCCCGTTTCCCTGGCAGGATATTCATGAGTTTGCAGATAATACCAAGCATGATTTCATCCGCGCCGCCGCCAATCGAGGCAAGACGCCCATCGCGATACAGCTGACTGGCGGGATTGTCCATCATAAAGCCCATGCCGCCCCAATATTGCAAACAGCTGTCGGCCACTTCCCGCGTCAGGCGGCCTGCTTTCAGCTTGGCCATGGAAGCCAGTTGTACCACGTTATCGCCACGAATGTGTGCCTCGCAGGCCTGATAGGTGAGCGCACGCAGCGCTTCGACTTCGGTTTGCAGTTCAGCCATGCGGAAATGCACAACCTGATTATCAATCAATGGCTTGCCAAAGGTTTTGCGCTCACGGCAATAGGCTATCGTTTGCTGAATGCAGCGCTCCAGTCCACCGATGGCATTGGCCGCTCCCCACAGGCGTTCTTCCTGAAACTGCATCATTTGCATCATAAAGCCCATGCCTTCAGCCCCCACCAGATTGCTCTGTGGCACCCGCACATTATCCAGAAAGACCTGAGCCGTCTCACTGGAGCGCATGCCCAGTTTGTCGAGGGGTTCCGAAAAGCTGATGCCGGGCGTATTGGTCGGCACAATGATCATCGACTTATTGCTATGCGGTTTACCGTCTGAGGTATTGGCCAACAAGCACAGGAAATCCGCCTGCAGCGAATTGGTGATCCACATTTTGCTGCCATTGATCACATAGTCTGCACCGTCTTTGACGGCAGTGGTTTTGATCGCCGCCACATCAGAACCTGCCTGAGGCTCTGACACCGCAATCGCCGCGACATAGTCGCCGGTAATGGCTTTGTTCAGAAAGCGTTCCCGCAGTTCTGCACTGCCAAAACGGGCCAGCGCTGGCGTAGCCATATCAGTTTGCACACCGATTGCCAGTGAGACACCGCCGCACGCCATGCTGCCAAGGGCTTCGGCGACTACCAGATTGTAGGAGTAATCTAGCCCCAGCCCGCCATTTTCCACGGGTTTGCAAATGCCCAGCAGACCTAGCTCGCCCAGCTTGCCAAAGACCTGGTGCATGGGAAATTTGCCATCTTTTTCCCATTGGGGAATGTGCGGATTGAGTTCTTTTTCAACAAAATTCAGCGCGGTACGGCGCAAGGCGTCGTGTTCGGGAGTCCATTGCATGAGGGTTTTCCTTTTAAGGGGGAAATCGGCCTAAAACGATCAATACAGTTACTGTCACTCACGGAAACGATCACTAACCTGAGCTTAAAAACGGGGCACGCCAAAACTGCTCGGACGCAATACCCGCTGGTTGGCTTCGTGAATGGTTTGCAGCACAAAAATCAGTACCTTGCGCGTGTCTCGTGGGTCAATCAGTCCATCGTCAAAACCATGCGCTGTGTTATAGAGTGCCGTGGTTTGCTCATCAAGGCGGTTAGCAGTGGTCTGTTCGATCATGTCCATCATTTGCGGGTTAGGCTCCATCCCCATCGACCGCTGTTTTTCTTCCGCTACGATACGCAGCACTTTACCTGCCTGTGCCGCACCCATGACCGCGGTACGTGAATTGGGCCAGGCAAACAGAAAGCGTGGTGACAAGCCACGGCCACACATGGCGTAGTTACCCGCCCCATACGATCCGCCAATAATGATGGATACCTTCGGCACTGTGGCGTTGGCCACGGCTTGAATCAGTTTGGAGCCATGCTTGACGATGCCATTTTGCTCGGCATCGGTACCGACGATAAATCCGGTGGTGTTGTGTAAAAAAATCAGCGGTCGGCCCGTTTGTTCGCACAGCTGAATAAACTGGGCGGTTTTCAGCGCACCCTGCGGGGTGATTGGCCCATTATTCGTGATCATACCAACGGGCATGCCACCCAGTCGGCCCCAGCCACACACGGTAAGTGCATCGTATTCCTGTTTGAATTCCAGAAAATCAGAATCGTCTAGCACACGGGCAATGACTTCTTTCATATCAAAGGGTTGTTTGGGGTCGGATGGGATCAGTCCCAGCAAATCCTCCATGGCATAGCGCGGCTCTGCATAGTCCTGCGGGACCGACACCGCCGTATCTTTCCAGTTCAGCAGACCCATCACTTCCCGCGCCAGACGAATGCCATCGGCATCATTTTCTGCCAGATATTCCGCGGTACCGGCAACTTGCGCGTGCATTTCTGCCCCGCCAAGATCTTCCGCTGTGGCCACTTCACCCGTCGCTGCCAGCAATAACGGTGGCCCCGCCAAAAACATCTGGGTGCGTTTGCGTACCACGATCACATAGTCTGAAAGACCCGGCTGATAAGCACCACCGGCGGTTGCATTGCCATGCACTACAGAAATTTGTGGAATTCCGGCTGCAGAGAGTCGCGCCTGATTGGCGAAGGTTCGGCCAGCCAGCACAAACACTTCTCCTGCGTAATTCAGGTTAGCACCGCCACTTTCGGTGAGACACACCACCGGCAGTTTGTTTTCGACGATGATTTCGTGCAGTCGTAGCGTTTTACTCAACCCCGCGGGGGAAATTGTCCCGCCCTTGATGGCGCTGTTGCTGGCCGTGATCATGCAGCGCACCCCATTCACATAGCCAATGCCTGCAATGACGCCGCCCCCTGCCTCCGAGCCGTCCTTATCGTCGTGCATGAGATAGCCGGCGTGCCCACACAACTCCAGATAGGGCGAGCCCGCATCCAGCAGCAAACGTACCCGCTCATGCGGCAAAATCTGCCCACGTTTGTCAAATTTTGCCTTCGCTTCAAAGGACTTATCGATCACCTTCTGTGAAATCGCTTTCATCTGGGCAATGCTGTGCTCCATGGCAGCCCGGTTGGCTTCAAAGGCAGCACTGCCAGGGGTCAGTTGGGATTCCAGTAAGGGCATAATTTTCGTCCTGACAGTCAGTAGGGGCTAAGCAAGGCTTAGGCAGAAGCATCAGCCTGTTGCAATACCTCGGGGATAAAGGCGCGGTGGAAACCATTGTAGGGGGTTTGACGGTTAGCATCGCTAAGCGGGAACATGCGGGTTCCAAGCGAAGCGCCGCCATCAATCCGAAGGGTAACTCCGTTAACAAAGGCACTGCCCTGACTGAGCAAAAAGCAGATGACTGAGGATACTTCGGACTCAGTACCCATACGTTTTAGGGGCACATTGGCGGCCAGAGAAGGAATGATGGCCCGGAAAGCGCCCTGATACGTGTCCATACCCGACGACATGATCCAGCCGGGAGCGACGGCATTCACCCGCACCGCAGAATGTCCCCATTCCACCGCCGCGGTCTTGGTCAGGTTATCGACACCGGAACGGGCTGCCCCCGAGTGGCCCATGCCGGGCATGCCACCCCACATATCCGCCGTCATATTGACGATGCTGCCGCCGTGCTGTTCCATCCACTGGGTATAGGCTTCGCGCATCATCAAAAAGGTGCCATTGAGGTTATTGCGAATCACCGCCTGAAAGCCATTGGCCGAGATCATCGACAGCGGCGCCGGAAACTGGCCACCAGCATTGTTCACCAGACCATCCAGCCGGCCAAAGTCGCTAATAATTCCGGCAATCAAGGCTTTCACCTGATCTTCTTCCCGAATATCACAGCTGCGGTAAGTCGCCTTGCCGCCATCGGCCGTTATTTCTTCACAGACTTGCTGTAATTTGCTTTCGGTACGCCCACTAATCACTACCTGGGCGCCGAGGGCTGCCAGTTCATGCGCCGTACAACGGCCAATACCCGAGCCACCCCCCGTCACCAAGACAACCTGACCATTAAAGGTCTGTTCCCGAAACAGCGAGTGATACCGGGATGAAGGGAATGTTTCAACAGAAACGGACATGGGAATCCTCAGCGCAACGTGGCAACAAACAAAGGTAACAACGATAACAACGGTCGAAAAAAACCCATTTCAAAAAATCAGTCAGCAAAAGACTTAAGTCGCCGTCAATAACGCAGACGGTACCTGAACCGGCATTTCCAGTAACTGCTGGGCAAAGGCTTTGCCTTGCGGGTCGATCCGCAAACTGGCGATGCCTCCGCCCCCCAGCGCGTCATCCAGCAAAAAGTTGAGCGCATTAAAACCTGGTAATTCAAAACGTTGTACCCGCGCCTGCTCAGGCTGGTCAAACACATGACCCATATACGCCTTGACAGCGTCAACACTCAGACTGTGCCGAATCCACGCTAAATACTCTGGTTTGCGCGCGATCACGCCAATGTTGGATTTATTGCCTTTATCGCCACTGCGTGCCCAGGCCAATTGAACCAATGGAACGCTCACCAAGGCATCATTACCCGACAATCCCTTGGCTGGGGTTGCTTGTGGATCGTCAGGCACCACTGGTTCAGGACACTGTGCGGGGGTACAGTCAGCACTGTGCATGGGCGATGGGATGGTTACCGCCGTTTGCTGCTCTCCCAGCACCACTGAAACGGGAACGGTCTCTTTGGCTATTAAAAATGAATACAGCTTGATTACAGGAGAGACCTTGGGCCGCCCGCCGACGATGCCCGTAATACCGGGCGCCATCCCCGTTGCGGCCTGGGCAATTTCCGACGCAAAAAACAGACAGGCTTCCTTGATGCGATGCGTCACGGCAATTTTTACGACCACTTCGCGGTTGTCGGCGTAGCGACCATGCGGCCCATACGTAGTTTCCGTCCCGATCATTTCGATCATGCTTTGGTCAAAGGGTGGAGCCCCGCGCTGCTGCAAAATCCGATTGCATTTATCAATAATGGCCTGAGCTACCCGCTCACCTTTGCGGCGGGCATCAATCCCGCCCAGCATAAATGTCACCAGTACCCGATAACCATCCGGATAAGTCGCACTCACTTTATAACTGTTCGTTGGGGCAGTGCCTTTGGCCCCCGACACCCGCACCTGATTCTCAGCGATCTGTTGCAAGTGTACCTGCGAAAAATCGGCTGTGACATCGGGCAACAGATACTGTGCGGGATTGCCGATTTCATAGACGATTTGTTCGGCAATGGTGGCAGTACTAACCAGACCACCGGTTTTGGGTGGCTTACTGACCACGAAGCTGCCATCAGCGCTAACCTCAATGATGGGGAAACCCATGTTGTCGTAACCTGGAACGGACTCCCAATCGGTAAAATTCCCGCCGGTACACTGCGCACCACACTCAATCACATGACCTGCCAGCGCACCCTGCGCCAGCCGGGCATAGTCGTCTGCCGCCCAGTTAAATTCATGCATCAATGGGCCCAGCACCACCGCTGAATCCACCACACGTCCGGTGATCACAATGTCCGCGCCCTGATCCAGAGCCTGACGAATTGGCAATCCGCCCAGATAGGCATTCATACTGGCAAACCGCTCGGGCATCGGCTGCCCGCTAAACATTTCCTGTACTCCCGCTGCCCGCAGGCTTGCCTGCTGGGATAACACATCATCCCCCAGTACCACGGCAACCTTGAGTGCCAATCCAGCAGACTGAATCAGTGCTTCCAGTGCGTCCCGACAGGACAAGGGATTGACGCCGCCGGCATTACTCACGACCTTGATGCCCTGCTCGGCAATCTGGCCAAGCAATGGCCCCATGACGCGCGTGACAAAATCCGCGGCATAGCCTGCCTTGGGGTCTTTGGCTTGCTGACTCGCCATGATCGACATGGTAATTTCGGACAAATAGTCAAACACCAGATAATCCAGCTTGCCCAGTGTAACCAATTGATGAGCCGCCGTATTGGTGTCTCCCCAAAAGCCGGAAGCACAACCGATTCGCACCGTGGAGGGCGTCGGCACTTTATTCTGATCAGTACTTGCGGCGGCTAAATCGGACATGACGATATCCTGTATCAATCGGGGAAAAACACGGATAACAATCTACATCAATCCGTATCTGTTAAAACTGAACCCGACAGTACCAAGCAAGCGCTTGGTTTGTAAAGGGCAATATGTCATGCTAGCGATGAATATTTTGATCAATGGAATCTCGCCATGGTGCATACCCCTACAGCGTCAGCCAGCAGGACAAAAGCACCTGTCGTCGAGGCTGTGCTGCCTCAGGGGCACTTGCTTTCCGAGTTGCCCCGCATGATGGGATTAGAGGAAGATGCGCGTGGCCGTATCCTGAGGGCCGCTGCCTTTTTATTCCATAAACAGGGCTATGACCGCACGACGGTACGTCAGCTGGCGCAATTGGTAGGTATCCAATCGGGCAGTCTGTTTCATCATTTTCCTGGAAAAATTGATATCCTGATTGCAGTGATGGAAGCAGCGATTGTCTACAATACCGGAGCCATGCAGGCTGCGGTCAACAGTAGTCCGGAGCCTGTCGCGCAATTAACGGCGCTAATCCATACCGAGCTGGAGTCAATCATTGGTGAAACCGTGGCTGCCATGGCAGTGCTATTTCATGAATGGAACGTACTGACTGCTGAGCAGCAGGCCCCGCTACTGATCCTCCGGGGTCGCTATGAACAACTGTGGCTAGATACGCTGGAAGTCATTGCTCAACGCGGCCAGTTACGCCAATCACCGTTTATCGCACGCCGACTTTTGAGTGGGGCGATTTTCTGGACGGTCAACTGGTACCGGCCTACGGGTAGCCTGACACTCGATGGATTGACGGAACAAGTGTTGGCCATGGTGGTCACTAGCTGAAGATCGAGCAATGGCTCCTTTCACATGCAAGGAATCGATTTTTAGCGATGTGACTGGTGAGGTTCCACGTGGAACGTTCTCTTTTAAAAGTGCATAAAGGGAAAATTTAAGCGATACGGCCTAACTGAGCAGTTTTTTTTGTCGTGTACTCGCAGAATCTGCGCCGGCAGTGCAAGCCCTTCCACAAGCTTTTGATTTCAGTCAATTCCATGGCCCGGCAATAAGCTGAACTCCTAATTCCAGGAGTCTGCCATGAATGCCATCTTTATGCCTGAAGCCCAATTACAACAGCATTTTGATCAAGCTGCAAACTGTTTGGCATCGGAGGGTTATGCCAGCATGTTGCATTGTCATCAGACATTTTACCGGCAACATGCCCAACGCTTGCCAGATTATCGGTATTTTGCAGACGTGAATCAACGTGGCGTACAACCCATCGATTGCCCTTATATTGCCTTGAGCTATACCACGCTGTACGCCGCTGAGCACTATTCCCGCATGCGTTGTATGTTCGATCTGTCATGTGATGCGCTGCATGAGCATCTCTATCGCCAGCACGCGCTACGCGTGGTGGATTATGGCTGTGGTCAGGGTCTGGCGACTTTGGCCCTACTGGATTATTTAGCGGATATTTACCCAACCTGCCATTTTGCATTGGAAATAGTGCTCATCGAGCCCTCAGACCTTGCCCGGCAGTGGGCAGAAAGCCTGATTCAGCTGCGTGCGGAACAGTTGGGGATCTTTGTCATCATCCGTGGCCACGCGGTTCACTTTGATCAGCTAGATGAAGCAGAAATTGGTACTACGGACTTGCCGATCCTGCACTTGCTGTCTAACGTTCTGGATATGGCAAGCTCCCGCCATTTCAACGTTCGCAGGCTAGCACAGCACATTCAGTCGATGGCTTCCCGGCATTTATTGATTGCGGTAAGCCCTGATTTCCCCAGTGGCAAACCGGGGTTTGAGCGGTTGGTAGCCCATCTGAACAGCCCTCGTGCGGTTGTCCCGTTTACATCACTGGTGCTGGATGACGACGAACTGATTGCTCCCCGATTTAGCCTCTATACGCATCGTAAGGATAGTCCAGTGCGTGCGATGGGAATGGCCCTGACCTTTGAAGGGCTTACTGACCTGCCTTTTTGAGGCCAATGATCACGTAGTGTGCGCACTATGGCTCACCTTATTTGTCCAGATTTGCCCAGGAGATACCCACATGAGTAGTCAAACCGACCTGTTTTGTGAGGTGCCGGATTCTGGCCAGCCACTGGCTGAAACTGGAAAACAGGCAAAAAAGAATGCCCACGACTGGCTTAATTTCCCACACCATCGCCATGCGGATGGCAAAGGCTGGGTGATTACGGTGCCTGATGGTGAGCTGTATTACGACCCGAATTTTTTGACGGAACGAATCGCCGATCGCTGTTTAGAGGTTTTTTTGGCCAATACCGGAAATATGACACCTGTCACGCCCTGGGCAGATTTAACGGAAGATCAATGGAAAGCGATACGGTTTGAACTCATTCCCTGGCAACGGGACGTCATTCGTATGTATGGCAAGGAAATACCGTTGCCACGGCTGTCTTCCTGGCACGGGGATCCAGAGCGTGCCTATACCTATTCCGGAATTCACCTGAAGCCGCAACCATGGAATATCCCACTGGATTGGTTACGCGATCAATTGGAATGCCTATGCGGCATTCGTTTTAACAGTGTGCTGATGAACTGGTACCGCGATGGCCACGATCATATTTCCTGGCATGCGGACGATGAAACGGAATTGGGAAAAAACCCCGTCATTGCCTCGGTCAATCTGGGTGCCACCCGCCGCTTCCTTCTGCGTAGAGCAGACGATCAGGCGCTCAAAATTGAATTTCCCTTATCCCATGGATCTGTCCTGATCATGTCGGGCGCCCTGCAACATCACTGGCAACACAGTGTCCCCAAACAGGCTGCCGTGAATGATAGCCGCATTAACCTCACCTTCAGGGTCATCGGGGAAAACTGACTTTACCCGTACTCCTCACACCATGGCTTTCCATCAGTTCCGATCGGGATACACTTCCTGAATCAGACTGGGCACCACAGCAGGATCGGCCAGTGTTGAGGTATCACCGAGGCTATCCAGTTCATTGGCCGCAATTTTTCGTAAAATACGCCGCATGATTTTGCCGGAACGGGTTTTGGGCAGGCCCGGTGCCCAGTGGATGGCATCGGGAGAGGCAATCGGACCGATCGTCTGGCGGACAAAATCACGCAGTTCCATTCGCAGGGCTTCACTGGGTGGCTGATCAGCCTGCAAGGTGACATAGGCACAAATGCCCTGACCTTTAATGTCATGAGGCATGCCCACCACGGCGGCTTCAGCCACCGCAGGATGCGCCACGAGAGCACTTTCCACTTCTGCGGTGCCCAGACGATGCCCGGACACATTCAGTACGTCATCCACCCGGCCAGTAATCCACCAGTCGCCATCAGCATCGCGGCGGGCTCCGTCCCCGGTGACGTAATAGCCAGGAAAGGTTGAAAAATAGGTCTCAAAAAACCGCTGCGGATCACCATACACGGTGCGCATTTGCCCCGGCCAGCTGTGGCCTATCACCAGATTGCCTTCAGCAGGGCCTTCTAGACGCTGGCCTTCTTGATCCAGCAACTCCGGCCGGATCCCATAGAGTGGCCGCATGGCAGCACCCGGTTTCATCGGGCCAGCGTTCGGCAGGGGTGCCATCAGTGTTCCGCCGGTTTCCGTTTGCCACCAGGTGTCAATGATGGGACAACGCGATTCTCCGACCACACTGTAATACCACTGCCAGGCTTCAGGGTTGATTGGCTCTCCCACACTGCCCAGCAGGCGCAGGCTGTGCCGATCACTTTTACGCACATAGTCATCCCCTTCCCGCATCATCGCGCGAATGGCCGTGGGCGCCGTGTACAAAATGGTGACGTTATGTTTGTCGACGATCTGGCCGATACGCGCCCAGGTTGGATATTGCGGCACTCCCTCAAACATCAGTGTGGTAGTGCCATTCGACAAGGCACCATACAGCAGATAACTGTGGCCGGTGATCCAGCCCACATCCGCGGTACACCAGTAAACATCGTTTTCATTCAGATCAAACATCTGCCTGAAGGTTGCCGTGACGTACACCAGATAGCCCCCCGTAGTATGCAGCACCCCCTTGGGTTTGCCGGTACTGCCAGAGGTATACAAAATAAATAACGGCGCTTCCGCAGCCATCGGCAGGGCTGGGCAATGGTCGTCTACTTCCGTGAGCAGTTCGTGGTACCAGCGGTCCCGATTGTGTTGCCAGTCGATCTGGCCACCGGTACGCCGAACCACCAGGGTATGCTGCACACACTCGGTTCCCGGTTGTTGCAGTGCCAGATCCACATTGGTTTTCAGGGGAATGGTTTTGCCGCCGCGTATCCCTTCATCAGCGGTGATAACCAGTTTCGGCGTGCAGTCCGCGATACGGCTGGCCAGCGACTCCGGTGAAAATCCCCCAAACACCACGGTATGAATGGCCCCAATCCGGGTACAGGCCAGCATCGCAATTGCCGCTTCGGGAATCATCGGCATGTAAATCGCCACCCGATCTCCCGAGCGGATGCCCAGCGCTATTAACGCATTGGCTGCCCGACAGGTTTCCGCATGCAACTCACGGAAAGAAATGATTTTATGTTCTGCCGGATGATCACCTTCCCAGATAATGGCGGGTTTGTCCGGGTGTGTTTCCAGATGACGATCCAGACAATTATCCGAAACATTCAGTTCGCCATCGGCATACCAGCGGATTCGAAAATCCGCCTTGTCAAAACTCACGTCCGAAATCTGTCGGGGAAAGGTTGTCCAGCGCAGACAATTTGCCTCTGATGACCAATACGCCTCAGGATCCTCGATGGATTGCTGATACTGCTGCTTGAAACTTTCCGGGGTAATGGCGGCCTGCTGGGCAAAGTCAGGATTAACCGCAACAATGGACTGGGACATGACGAAGCTCCTTGCTGAGTGCTGCTGAACTGCAGAAGACCAAGGGCACGGCAACACGGCAGAGTCTTGGCTACGCAGGATGGGCTGGTTTTAGCGCTGATGAGCGATGGTCTTGTAGCGTAGTGCCTGAGTATGCGCTTGGCTGATTTGGCCATGCAATTGCTGAATGCATCGAATTACGGTGTCTAATGAATGCGTCTTAATCTGTCGTTCTCGTAGCAAAAGTCGCAGAGCTTCACTTATCGCCTTTACGCTGAAATGTTAAGGTGAGCACTGGCAATTCTTGGTACTTATCATGGCATCTCGTCCCTTGCGACTGCTCCATACTTCCGACTGGCATCTGGGCCACAGTTTTTATGGTTCAGATCGCGAGTACGAACATGGCTGCTTTCTGAATTGGCTATTGGAAGTATTGCAGGCCGAAACTATCGACGTCCTGCTCATTGCGGGGGATATTTTTGACACGGTGAATCCGCCGCTGTCTGCCCAGCGCTTATGGTATGACTTTATCGCTCGCGTACAGCAACAGTGCCCCGGCCTACAAGTGATCGCCATTGCCGGCAATCACGATTCCGGAATGCGGCTGGAACTCCCTACGCCTTTGCTAACCAGTTTGCATACTCACGTCGTTGGCAGAGTGCAGTGGCAGGCTGCAGGACAGTTGGCCGGTGACTCCTTGCGTATTGCGCTGCACGATCGATCAGGAACCTGTCGCGGCTACTGCATTGCATTGCCCTACCTTCGGCCAGCTGAGTTAACTGCCAGTGGGCTTAGCCAGGAATTGCCGGAGGCTATTGCCCATGTTCACCAGCAGTTAGTAGAAGACACCCGCCAGCAACTGGCCAGTCAGAACGTGCCCGGGGTACTGGTGATGCTCAGTCATGCCCATGTACAGGGTGCACTCACCAGTGCAGACTCTGAGCGCCCTATTACGATTGGCAATGCAGAAGGACTCCCAGCGAGCCTTTACCCGGACGATGCCCAATATGTCGCACTCGGCCATCTCCATCGTCCACAGAGTATTTCTGCCTGTGACCACATGCGGTATAGCGGCTCTCCTATTCCCTTATCCTTTAGTGAACTCCATTACCGTCATCAGGTAGTGCTGGTCGATTGTGTGGCAGGCCAGCCAGGAGCAGTTCGTACCCTGACAATTCCGCGTACCGTCGGAATGCACCGGATTCGTGGAGCGTTACCCGAAGTGTTACAGCAACTGTCGATGCTTACTCCTGCGACGAAACCACTGAACCAGCGTGACTGGATCGACGTCAGCATCATCAGTAACCTACCCTTAGCACCTGACATTCGTCAACAACTCGCACAGGCATTACCTGAAGGCGCTGGTCGTATTCTTCGCATTCGGCGGGAATTGCCAGATCGGGCTAGCCTGTTAGCTTCAGAACGACACAGCACTGACTGTGCTAACCAAACCGCTACTACCCGGCCTGCACCCACACCGATGAGTCTGTTTCAATCCCTCTGGCGTGAGCAGAACGGCGTCGATGATGAAGCGGTGTATGCCGATTTTATGCTGTTATTGGACAGCTTTTATGGCCAACAGGCCAATGAGGACACCCCATGAAGCTGCTTCGGCTGGAAATCCATAATATTGCCTCTCTGGCGGGGACGCATCGGCTGGATTTCAATCAGGGGAGTCTGGCCGACAGTGGCCTGATTGCCATTACCGGCCCCACAGGTTCCGGTAAAAGTACCTTACTGGATGCCTTGTGCCTTGCCTTGTTTGATGCCATTCCGCGCCTGAAAACGGCTAACTCCGGACTGGATGGCCGTTTGCCAGACATTGATTCCGAACTCAGGTTCAGTAACCCTAAAACTCTGCTTCGCCGTGGATGCGGTTATGGTTATGTGGAAGCCCAGATCACAGGGATTGATCAGCATGTGTATCGAATCCGCTGGGAAGTCCGTCGTGCCCGCAAAAGCCATCTGGGCAAATTGCAGCAGACCGAGCGCCTGATTGAAGATGTCACCACCGGAACCTTGCTTGCCAACACACTGAACGAATGCCAGTCCCTCATCGAAGCACGCCTTGGCCTTAATTTTGTCCAGTTTACCCGCGCAGTCTTGCTGGCACAGGCCGATTTTGCTGCATTTCTCAAAGCCAGTGACAAAGAACGCGCTGAATTACTGGAGTGTCTGACTGGGACAGAAATTTATAGCCGTATCGGCAAATTTGCCGGAGAAACCCTCAAGATTCATGCGGCTTCTGTAGCGCAACTGGAAAGCCAGCTTGCCGGTGCCCTGAGTCTGACAGACAGCGAACGCGAACAACTGCTTAGTGATATCGCCCGACACCAGCATTCGCTTTCAAAGCTCGAGCAGCAGGAACAGGTACGACAACAGGCGCTGCGGTGGTATGAGCAGTTAGTACACTGGCAGTCAGAATCTCAGGACCTAGAAAAACACCTAGAGGAATCCACTACCCGCTGGCAGGAATTGCAGCCGGTGCGGCGACTTTTGACACTTTGGCCTGCCTATACCGAGTGGCGTCCACTGGAACAGCAGTATCAGCATAGCTTTAAAAAACGGGAGGAACTGGCGCACCAACAGGAAACGTTGAGGAGCGAATTACAGCAATGTCAGCAGCAGCGTAGTCAATGTCAAACCGAGCTGAACCTTAAGCAGGCGGCTTATTCTGAAGCTGTCGACGCCCTAAAGCGATTCGCACCGCACATTGCCCAGTTGCAAAACCTTGAAAATACTAAAAAATTTATTGAAAATCAGCATCTTGACTCGGAAACCCATCTGGCCAGCCGGATACGCCAATGCTCAGGTCTGGAACAGGAGCAGGCCAATGCAGAACGCCGAATAAATGAATACACTGCCGATAGTCAGCAATTACAGCAGCTGCTTGATCAGCAAAAAGAACTGATCCCCCTCTTGCCCCGCACGGCTGAAATACTTCAGCAAATCGAACAGCTGATGAGCAGTTGTCAGGCCTTTCAGCGGGTACGTTACGCAGATCAGCAAGCCTTGGCCCAATACCAGCAAGCACTGGAAGCCCATCAGGCCAGCCAGCAACAGCTGGAGCAGGCCATTGCCCAATGGGGAGAACCTGCAGCCCTCGAACAACAACACCAGCAACAGCAACAGCTCGTGGCCAGCGGTAGCATTCAGTTGCAACGGCTCAGAACCTTTGGTGAAGCCCTGAGCCTCCACCTTCAACACACTCAGCAATTGCAGGCAGTGCAGGAACAGCAACAGACCCAGCACACCCGTTATCAGGTACTGCAACACCAGTTACCCGGGCAACTGGCGCAACTTGAACAGGAAAAAGTCCGGCTCACCGCTATTCAGCAACTAGTTCAGCGCCAGCAAACCCTCACACATCAGACCGTGAGCACCCTGCGCCAGCAGCTCCAGGAAGGCGAGCCTTGCAGTGTCTGCGGCAGCGTTGAGCACCCCTTTCGCATCACAGAACAGCTGGTACAACAATTAGGCCAGCAACAGGATGAAGAACTCGCCCGCCAGCAACACACCGTCTCTCTCGCTCAGGAAGCGTACTTCCAGTCCAAAGCCGAAGCGGGCATTACCCTGCAACGGCTGAATGAGCTGAAGGTAGAACTGAATCAGCTGGTCTCCCTGAACACCCACTATCAGAACCAGTGCCTACAGGCGCTGGCTGAGCTCGCTGATTTGGCCGATTTGACATCTTTATCACGGCCAGGCTGTGTCATCACCCTGCACACGCCTATCGAAGAGCTTCGTCAATACTATCGCGAGGCCGAACAGGCTCTAAAACAACAGGATCAGCACCTCGCCGACTCCCGCCATCGCCTGACTCAGTTAAAGGAATTACAGGCCAGCCATAACCACGCGCAGCTCACGCTGACGGACCGTCAACAGCACTGCGCGCAAACTCAGGTACAGGTGCAGGAGCTGCAACAGGCGCAGCAGCTCTGGTATGAGCGCTTACATTCCCTGTTGCCGGCTCCCTGGAGTACCCCTTTCCTGGACTGGGCAAAGCGGATGACGATGGCACAATCCCACAGCCTGACCGACATGGCAAGCGCTGAGGAAATGAACCTGCAACGAGAAACTTTTCAGTCACTCTGTCATCAGCTGCAGGCGTATCAACAGCGCCTGCAGGAATTGCGAGTGCTCTCTGACAAGGAACAACAGCAACGCGATTTACTGCAAACCCAGCTCAACGTCCTGTACAGCGACTGTGCGCAACTCACCCAACAGCAGCAGCAATTGGCTATTCAGCGCACTGACCTTCTGGCTCAATGCCAGCAGTTATTACACGCTGCCCAGGGACAGCCCCAGACTGCCAGTGACTGGCAAGCCCAGCTGGATGCCGATCAGCGCAATAGTCTGCACGCCCTGCAAATAACACAGCTGCACCTACATGAAGCTGAAAAACGGGAACAACAGTCTCAACAAGCCGTTCAGCATCTGGACGAACAGGTTTGCCAGCTGGCCACGCAGTGTGAGCAGCTCCTCAAGCAACAACAGCAATGGCACCACGATCACCCCGATATTTCCAGCGATGACCTAAGCCTACTTGCCGGGCAACGTCCGGATACCATCGCTGCCTTTACACAGCAAGTCAGCGATGCTGAGCACACCCAGCAACGGCAACAGGCACTCTGTCACTCCGTTCGGGAACGGCTGGCCAGCCATCGCAAACAGCAACCCGAACTCACACGGGAAGCGCTTCAGCAGGCAAGCGTGGAATGGCAAACCGTTCATACGCAAGTGCAGGCGGACTATCATCAGCAACTCGCACAACTGGCACTGGATGACCGAAGCCGGCAACAACAACAGCAGCTGCACCAGCAATTACAGCAGGCTCGTCAGCACTATACTCGCTGGCATCGGGTGTGTTCCCCAATCAGCAGTAATAATGGCGAAGCCTTTCGCAAAGTGGCCCAGGGCTATTATCTGGATAATTTACTGGAGCAAGCCAATCTGCAACTGGAAGGCTTAAGCCCGCGCTATCGCTTACAGCGGGCTGGAAATACACTGGGCTTGTTGGTGGTCGATCAGGACATGGGCGATGACATTCGCTCGGTTTACTCCCTCTCTGGGGGTGAAAGCTTTCTGATGTCACTGGCGCTGGCGCTGGCGCTGGCAGCGATGACTTCCGAACAGGTTCAGCTTGAAGCCCTGTTTATTGATGAAGGATTTGGCACGCTGGATCCTGATTCATTAGGCATTGTCATGGACTCTCTGGACCGGCTTCAGAGTCAGGGTCGCAAGGTGTTTGTTATTTCCCATATTCCTGAAGTGCATGAACGCATTCCCACCCAGATTCAGGTCATCCCGACAGGCGAAGGTAAAAGCCGGCTGGAAGTCATTTAGCTCTTTTTCATTTAGGGGAAAATGTATGAGGAACACGATTGTGGATTGTTGTCATGGCATGTTCCACGTGGAACCTTTTTAATAGGAGAGGAATGTCAAGCTCAGTACTATCTATAAGGTAATCTGTGAATCAGTCGCTCTTTTAATTACAATCTGGCTTTGCTATTAGAGGTAATCCTTATAAACTATCAGCCTTTTTAAAAAATGAGCCGATTTAGCATGGCTACCCAGTTATTGACGGTCAAAAAACGCATACAGCAGGCAGCCCTGCAATTATTCACGGAAAGGGGTACTTCAGACATCAGTATCAGTGAGCTCGCCCAAAAGGCGGGCGTTGCCCGTGGCACCATCTATAACAATCATGTCAATCCCGATTCGCTTTTTGAGGATCTGGCCGCTGAACTTGGCCAGATCATGAATGAAGAAGTGGAAAGCCGCTTTGATGGCCACGATCCCGCCTTGCGAGTCGCCAAAGGGATACGCCTTTATGTTCGCAAAGCCTACGAAGAGCCAAGCTGGGGGCGTTTTGTCTGCCGCTTTGGCATGAATCCCAAAGTGTTGATGATGCTGTGGGGCGGCGAACATTCTCCTATGACCGACATCAACAATGGCGCCTACAGTGGTCGTTTCCAGTTACAGAGCTCTCAATTTCAGATGGCACTGGCCATGACCGCTTCCTCCGTGTTATCGGCCATTTTGTTAACCCTGGAAGGTCATAAAACCTGGCAAGTCGCGGGCAGCGAAACAGCCGAACTGATCTTGCGCTCCTATGGCCTCTCCGCTGAAGAAGCACATCAGATAGCGTGGATGGACTAAAGGATCAGGCCTAAAGCAAATGGCTGGCAACGATAAAAACGGACGCCATTGCATTGTCTACACCCATGCCAATTTTGCCTTATTTGCCGATTCAAAATATAACTTATAAAAACAAGATATTGTTATTAAACAATAAAATATTTTTTATATCAATAAATGTACTTCTTAATGACTAAATTTGTGCATGTTGCCTATGTTTTTAGGAAATAAGCTTGAGTGTCTCCAATGCTAGCGGATAAGACCTTTAAGCTAGTATACCTATGTTAAAGGGCCTTAATTAACTCTTCAAAATGAGTCATACAATGCCCACAGCAACTTAAAGTTTATTCGAGTATTACATTAATTTATTTTAGCCTGCGTACCAATTCGCTACGACAAATAGTATTTGAAAGCATTTTTGTGTAAGTCCTTATTTTTAACCACATTAAAAGCATAAGTCTTTGTTTCCACGCTTTATTTTAATCTAAATTTTGATTTAATTAGTACTTAAATTAATGTATTATACACATAAAATTATGTATGATTAGTAAGGCTATGACCTACGATGAATTTCAGAGGCAACTTGGTAAGGCTGGCCTAACAATCAAAGAGTTTGCATCTCTTGTTCGGATGAACAAAAACTCAATTACGAATTGTGCTAGTAAAGGTGAAGTGCCTGCTCATTTAGCTGTTATCGCTCTGCTTATGGCTGAATTGACTGAAAATAGAATTGATTTTAGAAACAGACTCCTCAACATTGCAATATCTCCTAAGAAACCAAGAGGAAGCGCGCAAAAAGGGCGTTTTGGTGGTCAGAAGGAAGTAAATATGGATTTGTTTACCGTAACTGGTGATACATAAATTATTGTTAACTTGTCAACTATAGTGAGAACTCCGTGAAAACCACAGGAAAATTCAAAGTTGTAAGTATGTTCTCTGGCTGCGGAGGCATGGACTTAGGCTTCAAGCAAGCTGGATACGACATCCTTTGGGCAAACGATATGGATGAAGATGCTTGTGAAACCTATAGAAACAATATTGGTGAAATTACCCACGGCGACATAACTAAGCTGGAAGTACCTGATGTTAGCAACTTAGATGTTCTAATCGCTGGCTTTCCATGTCAACCATTTTCCAATGCAGGATCAAGAAAAGGAACAGATGATCCTCGTGGAAAACTCTATCAGCAAACTTTTAAATTCATAAAAAAACTTAATCCAAATGTCGTTATTTTTGAAAATGTTCGAGGAATTTTAAGCACCAAGACACCTCAAGGATTACTAATCGATGAAATTATCGGTACTTTGACAAAAGAATACGGATACCATGTATCTTATCGATTGCTGAATTTCAGTCATTTCGGTGTGCCACAAAACCGTATTCGCGTTGTAGTAATTGCTGTCAAAAATAAGGATTATTTAGACCATGTTTTTCCAGAAATCATTGATGATAAGGATTTGACTGTTGCAGCAACTCTAAAAGGAATAACAGAAAAATTACCAAATCAGACTGAACTAATGCGCTTGAACCCACAGGCACTTCACTACGGCTCGATGATTCCAGAGGGCGGTTCTTGGAAAGACTTGCCATACGATGTGCTGCCAGATCGATGGAAAAAAATCCGCGATAACATGGCGAAATATCACTATCCAAATTTTTTCCGACGATATTCTCGAAATGAAATTCAAGGCACTATTACGGCCGCATTCAAGCCCGAAAACGCTGGTGTGTGGCATCCTACAGAAGATCGGATTTACTCAGTGCGAGAAATAGCTCGGTTCCAAACATTCCCCGATGACTTCGTTTTCTTTGGGAAAAACATAAAATCTAAATATCAGCAAATTGGCAATGCTGTTCCTCCTTTGATGGCAATGCATATTGCAAATCAATTAAAACATTATCTTAAAAAAATTCAACCAAATGAGTTAATACGCACTAAAGTTGAAAGTACTATGCTGAACGTTAATCAGCCAATACATAAACAACAGCTCACCCCGTGTCTAATTTAATTGGATGAAACTACTGTGTATTTTTCTTTTGATTTAGTAGAACTCGCCTTCAGAAACTTAGTCAAACTCGACTCATCTGAAGGGAAAGCCCGACAGGAAAAAGTCAGTGGCCTCAGATATTTTCTTGCAATAAATAAGTTGATGAAAAAATACACCACTGACTCAATTGATTTAACAGTTGAATCTCCACATAGGCAGGAGTTTATTGATACTGTGGGTGAAATCGTTGCCCTAAATGATCAAGGTCTATATACCATAGACTTTAATTCCGACTTTAAAACAAATATCAATTATGGCGTTAGTAGTAACTTTCTAACCACAAGGTTGGCTAACAGTAGAAGTTCTGATATTGGTTACCCAGGAAGACCAAAACCGTTACTATTACTCTCAAAAGAACACGTTAACCTTAGTGAAGATTATGACGAAGCGTTAAAAAATTCATTTGGCATTCCTCAAATCAAAGCCTCACTTGCAATTTGGCTTCTACGAAATGAGAAAATAGATGTACAAATAACTAAAAGTAATCAGATCCATGAATTCTTAAAAAATAAGCTGCTTAAAATATATACAAAAGAGGTGGCACTTATCATTACGCCGACCTTAGCTGAGATCGATCATCTGCTTAAAGGATTTAAAGCCAAATTTCTCTCAAACAGTAAGCCTGAATTATCCAATTTAGCAAATGGTTCAAATGCAACGATCCAGGATACACAAAACTTAAACGCTAAACCTAATGAGCTTCCAACAATATATTCTCTCGAAAATAATCTCGAAGACAATGACAGCATCTATCTTATTGTAAATAAATTATTATCTCGCGGGGCAAAAGGGATATTATTTTCAGGCCCACCAGGTACAAGTAAAACTTGGTATGCGTTAAAGATTGCATTAAAGATTGTTGAAGGTGATTCAAAACGTTTTGAGCGTGTTCAATTTCACCCCTCCTTTTCATATGAAGATTTTATTGAAGGCTTAGTATCAACTGGCTCTATCGGTAGCGACACTCCTCTATTTTCAGCCAAGCAAAAAATATTTCTGAATTTTTGCGATAAAGCCAGAGATGATTCAGATAGTTCCTACATATTTGTTATTGATGAGTTTAGTCGAGGAGACCCTAGTAAAATTTTTGGTGAGCTTTTAACTTATATTGAATCTGATTATAGGGATGTGTTGTTTAAGTTGCCCTATTCAGAGAAGGATGTTTCCATCCCGCCAAATGTAATTATATTCGCAACCATGAATCCATATGATAAATCCGTTGCAGATTTAGATTCAGCTATGGAGCGTAGATTTGAAGTTATTGAATTAAATCCTAGTGTTCCACTTTTAAAAAATTTATTATCAGATACAGGTATTCCAAAAGAAATTCTTGGGAAGATTATTCAATTCTTCAACACAGCTAATAATCTATCCCCACATGGGTTTGGTCATACATATTTTAAAAATATAAGAAATATTGACGATCTAGTTATCTTGTGGAATCACAAGCTTAAATTTATTTTCAAAAAAATGTTTCACTTCAAAGAAGATGCTTACTTACTGATTAGGAGTTCTTTTATAAATATTGTTGGCACTGAAGCAGCTGATGATATTACATGAAGATAATTCTTGCTGAAGAAAGAAAGGAGGTTGACATTGCCATCTCTGAAATAGTCAGAGATGGTGGGATTCTAGACATTCAAAACAATGTAAAAAAATACTTCAGCATAGATTACAAACCACGAAAAGATCAGTTAACTTTAGTTGCTGGTGGATATGTTGGATTGATTCCAATTAATGAAAGGTTGTCAGTAGATGTCAAGCCAAAATTCTCTATCAAAAACCTAACTTACATCGTTTCAATAGCTGAAGAGAATTTTCAAGCACTAGATTTTTTTTCAAGAGTTTATCGTTATGAAGGCAATACTTCAGATGTTGTTTTTGATTTTCTAATTAAATGTTTAATTACAGAACTCGAAAAACTCTATGAAGAGGGGGTTCTTCGAGAGTATATTCTAAAAACTGAATCATCATCTAAAATTAAAGGAAAAATAGACTTAAACTCTTCCATTAAAAAGCTTTGGGCACAAGGACACTTTCACAAAGCTGAAATAAATTTTTTTGAAATGACTCAAGATAATATCTTAAACAAACTAATTAAATTTACTTTGGATTTTTGCATAAACAGCATGTCTTTTTCTGAAAGAAATTTGAGGCAGCTAAAAAATAAACTTACATTTTTCTATAGTCTCTTTGACGATGTTTCCCTTCCAACACAATTACATGAACTGCGAATGGTTAGCTCTATAATTAGAGAAAATAAAATTCCCGTTATTCGAGATTACTATCACAGAGTATGCAAAATTTGTTTAATTATTCTAAAACAAACTGGGATTGATTTTGAACAAGAAGGAAATGATATTTCTTTGAATTCTTATGTGCTTGACATGGAGACTATTTTTGAAAAATACCTTCTAAATTCCCTCAAAAAAAAAATAAGCTCTTTTAAAATGGATATTCAATTATTGGATGGCAACACAGATGGTCGAAAATCCCTATTCAATAACCCGCAAACCAAAAATTACATTGCCAAACCAGATATAATCGTCAGGCATCAAGATCAAAATCTCATGATTATGGATGCAAAATATAAAACTCAGGTAAAAGAAAGTGATCGATATCAGATAATCACTCACGCTCTGAGTTACGGTGCACGAATTGCAATATTGGTTTTACCAAAAGGGCCAGACAATTCCGAGCAACTTATCAAAATTGGAAGCATAGGTACAGAATTTGAAGTTGATGTTTATGAATATTATTTCAATTTATCTGCTGTTGATTTATTAGAAGAAGAAAGTATGTTTTTATCTAATTTGAACTCTCTAATGTAAAAAAATCCCCAGTAAGTGATCCTACCCGCAATTCGCGGGTAGGATCATGCTTACCATTCAAAGGGCTTTGTTGCATAACTCGTGTTTGAGTTGATTTTCCCCTTTCCCCAAGGGCTCAGGACACACGAAGGGTATGAGGTACGCCCAAACGGGTATAGTTGTTCAGAATGGCAGCACGCACTTGAAGTTCGACCACTTGCCGGTGCGGATCACGCGCCATCACCCGTTCGCCGAGCAGCTTGAAGCATCGCATTTTGGTTTCAACCAGACTGCGGCGGTGATAACCGCTCCAGGTTTTCCACAGGGGCCGACCCAGATAGCGGGTGGCCGCCAGAATCTCATTACGCGCTTTGTCGCCCGCCGTCTTTTCCTTCCACGCTTTGCCATTCTTGCGGATAGGGATAATCGCCGCTGCCTCACGCAAAGCAATCGCCTCATGACAGCCTTTGGTGTCATAGGCTCCGTCAGCACTGACGGTGGCAATAACCTCGGTCTGTGGAATCTGACGCAACAACTCAGGCAGCATCGGTGCGTCACCCATGCTATTGTCAGTCACCTCAATAGCCCGTACCTCAAGGGTTTCCGCATCAATGCCCAGATGCACCTTGCGCCATTGCCGTCGGTATTCGGCGCCATGTTTCTTGCGCTTCCATTCCCCTTCACCCCGAAATTTGATGCCAGTGCTGTCAATCAACAAGTGCAGCGCACCGGTCTGAGGACGATAAGGAATACGGACTTCAATGGTCTTTTGGCGGCGACTGAGGGTGCTGAAATCAGGGACAGGCCAATCGAGTCCGGATAGTTGGATTAGGCTTTCGACCATGCCGATGGTTTGCCGTAGGGGTAAGCCAAACAACCCTTTGATCGTCAGGCAGAATTGAATCGCGGCGTCACTGAAAGTAGGGTTACGTCCGTTTTTGCCTGTCAAGGGGGCCAGCCAGCGCATGTCTTTGTCGAACCAGACGGTCAGGGAGCCTCGTTTTCGCAAAGCCCGGTTGTAGGCAGGCCAATTGGTCGTTTTGTACTGTGGGGGAGTAGGTTTGCTCATCGGCAGATTTTACACAATCACACGGTTGGCATCAGCTTATGCAACAAAGCCCATTCAAAGTATAACGATAGTGCCATGACCTTACTCCTGATGGCTTAACTTCAACAAACAACCCCATACTCAATTTATCTTTAATCAAGTACGTCCGTACCTCATCCTCTTTAAATGTCAGGATTTCTCTGTCGGTTGTGAAGGTATTTTTTGCTGATGTCATATCAAAGCCAAAATCCAGTAAATAACAATAAAATGACTAATTAAAAGTCATTGTACTTTCAAATGACTAAAAAAATAGTAGCACTGATTGAACACCCTGGATAGTATGAAATAAGACAGAAAGCTATTTATTAGAATAAATAGCTTTTATTTATAGTTATATAATTTTATTTTAGATAACACTAGAATTGATTGAATGCATAGAAAATCGTAAATTTTATTACATTACTTTCCGATACAGAAACTGCCAAAAATTTTGCCCAGCAAATCGTCTGCGGTAAATTCTCCGGTAATTTCCGACAAGGCTTGCTGTGCCTGCCGCAAACTTTCCGCCATTAATTCCCCTGCCCGATGTCCCACCAGCTGCTCATGAGCGTCAGCCAGGTGGTGCTCACAGCGCTGTAACGCATCCAGATGGCGACTACGGGCAATAAACGTGTCTTCCTGCGGATGAAACCCTGCCCGCTCACTGATGACGTGTGCCAATAGCTCCAGACCAATGTTTTCGCGTGCCGATACACGAATCCGGGCCATGGAGTCCTGAACTTCTGCCTGAGGCGGCACATACAGGGCATCCAGCCCCAACTGATCGCATTTATTATCGATGCAGAGCACCCGCTCAAATGAGGCTAATTGCGGAAAATAAGTTTTTAGCATTTGTGCCGCCTGGTCTGGCTGGGTCATGTCCTGAACCCACAAAATCAGGTCGGCTGTCTCCAGAGCACGCTGGGCACGCCGTATGCCCTCCTGCTCTACCTGATCGGTAGTTTCGCGCAAACCAGCGGTATCCGTCAGCGTCAGCATTAACCCTCCCAGCTGAATCGTTTCATGCAAAACATCCCGTGTGGTGCCCGCAATGTCGGTGACAATCGCACGCTCCTGCCCGGCCAGCGCATTGAGCAAACTGGATTTTCCAGCATTGGGCCGTCCTGCTATGACTACCTGTATGCCATCACGCAGTAATTGGCCCTGACGAGCACTGGACTGTACGGACTGAACATCTTGCTGTACGGCTTCGAGTTGTGCCTGAATGCGGCCATCGCTGAGAAAATCGATTTCTTCCTCCGGAAAATCGATGGCTGCCTCCACGTGTAGCCGCAGGTGAATCAGTGCCTGCAACAGCTGCTGAACCCGGGCTGAAAATTCCCCTTGCAAGGAACGCATGGCCGAACGGGCTGCCGCTTCGCTCCCTGCATCAATCAGATCGGCAATTGCCTCTGCCTGTACCAGATCCAGCTTGCCATTGGCAAAGGCACGCGCTGAAAATTCACCCGCTTGTGCAGGGACTGCACCCAGCACTCCCAATCGGCGCAACAGGCTTGCCAATACCTGATTGCCACCATGCCCCTGCAACTCCACCACATCCTCACCAGTAAAGGAATGTGGGCCCGGAAAATACAACACCAGGCCTTCATCCAGCACCCGGGCACTGTCACCGTAAAATCGGGCTAATGTGGCATATCGGGGTTTCAGCGTGTCTTTATGAATTAAATCGCAAGCGATCGACAGGGCTTTCGGTCCGGAAAGACGAATCACGCCAATACCACCCCGTCCTGAAGGTGTCGCTATCGCCGCAATGGTGGTATCCGCATGAGCCATATGAGTACAGGGTTCAGGATAAAAAGGGCATTTTACAAGCTACCA
>CAUJHL010000023.1 GCA_963204705.1 Pseudomonadota bacterium
ATCTTTATGGATATTCAGATGCCGCGCATGTCCGGGCTGGAAGCCACTCAGTGGATTCGGCAGCTGGAACAGCTCGCTACCCCAAGTCAGCACACGCCCATCGTGGCGCTCACCGCCCACGCCCTGAGCGATGAACGCGAACAACTGCTGAGCCTCGGCATGGACGACTATGTGGGCAAACCCATTCAACAAGAACAATTGGTGCATTTGCTCAGTGTCCACAAACGCGCGGCTGGAGATCCGGCCAAACCGGCCAGCGACTCTGACGCCACGTCACCCAGCAATCTGGATACAGTGCTGTCACTGCCACGGCCCTCTACACAGCCCTCTACACAGCCAGTTCTCCCAGCGGAATCTACGGATTCTGGGGCGTTTGCTGAATTAACGGCAGCCTCATCAGCGCCGGTTACGGAATCCGCAGCACACTCTGAAATCCGCGCTGCCTCACCAACCGTGACTGGTGCAATTGATCTGGACAATCCTGCGGCAAATGACACTCTGTCAGCACCAAGCCATACCTTAGCTGCCTTAGAAAAAAATCCAGCGGTAGGTACGGACGCGACAACAGACCCTGAACACCCTGCAGATCATGCCAACATGGCAGGCCGTCCACAGACGGTAGATGCTGGGAACACGCCAGAAGATGACCGCAAAGCCACCCCACTAAACACCTCCCTGACGCCTCCACTGCCCTCAGCTGCGCTGACTCCGCTGCTGAGCCGGCTGGCGCTGGGCGTCGATGCCAGCGCACTCGCTGCGGCAGATCCAGAGATTCTGAACTGGGCAGAATGCCTCGCACTGGCGGCAAACAAAGCCGATCTGGCGCGCGATTTACTGCAAATGCTGCTGAATAGCCTGCCGACGGACATGGATTTTTTGCTGCAGCATTATCACACGCAAGACTATGGTCAACTGGAGCAGCGGGCGCATCGCATATATGGCGCAACACGCTATACGGGTGTTCCAGGCTTGCGTCTGGCGACACAGGCACTGGAGCAATTGCTGGCGACCGAGCGGCGGACACCCTCGGACGATCCTTCGGCATTTCATCTCCACCTGGGTGAGGCGATCGAAGCCGTTCAACTGGCCAGTCAGCAGCTCATCCGCCTGCCGCTCTTAACGTCAGCGAATTGAACCGTTAGGATGGCTGGCCTGAGATGAAAAGCGCATGTGATGACATAGAATTGGCAAGCGTTATTGGTCTTTGTTCTTGGGTTCGATCTTTTTAGCGGCCAGTTTTACAAGTGAGTTTTTGCAGCCAGTTTTAGCGCCTGATTTGTGTGTCAGTTTTTTATCCACCTGTTTCGACTGTCAACCTTTGGAGTTTTCACCATGGCACTGGTAGAAGTCACTCATCACGCCGGTATTGCCACTGTCCTGCTAAACCGGCCAGACAAACGCAATGCCATGAGTTTTGCTTTGTTGCGCGAACTGGTACGCGTTGCCAAACAACTGAAACGGGACAAACGCGTCCGTGCGGTAATTCTGGCAGGACAGGGGGCCGCGTTCAGTGCGGGTATCGACCTCGGTGACCTCAATAATCCTAAAAACACCCTGTACGCCGGCTGGGAGCTGATCAAACCCGGCCAAAGCCTGTTTCAAAAGGCTTTTCTGATCTGGCAAACCTTGCCGGTGCCAGTGATTGCTGCTTTGCATGGGCATTGTCTGGGTGCGGGCATGCAGCTCGCGCTGGCAGCGGACATGCGAATCGCGACACCCGACTGCAAACTCTCCATCATGGAAAGCCGCTGGGGGCTGGTCCCGGATATGGGCCTGACTCGCAGTTTGCGCGGACTGGTGCCGCTGGATGTGGCCAAGGAATTGACCCTGACTGCCCGGGTACTCTCTGGCACTGACGCCCGTGAACTGGGCCTGATCACCCATGTGAACGAGCAGCCGCTGATGGCTGCCCAGAAACTGGCGGAAGAACTTCTCACGCGCTCGCCCGATGCCCTGCTGGCAGGTAAACGGGTACTGGATGCCATGGTGAATGAACCGCGGCGCGCCTTGCGACTGGAGAAACTCTGGCAGCTCAAGCTGATTCTGGGTAAAAACAGCAAAATCGCCCGCCGCAAGGACAAACAGCCCGGGCTGGACTATGCTCCTCGCCAGTTTGATTGATCGTTTTAACCATCATGACGAATAGCGTAAACGCCACATCCAGCCTAAACCAGCAAGCGCCTGCCCAACTCGCATTCCTTGGCATGGGCCTGATGGGCAGTCGTATGGCCCTGCGCTGGCTGCAGGCGGGCTACCCGGTATCCGTCTGGAACCGCACGCCGATCGCGTGCGAACCCTTGCTGGCAGCTGGAGCTTTTGGTATTTCTGCCCCTGAGCAACTGGCTGAGTGCACGGTCATTGCACTGTGTCTGGCCGATGATGCTGCCGTCGAGGCCGTGGCTGACTGGGTGATACCCGGATTGCGGGCCGGTCAGGTAGTGGTGGATTTTTCCAGTAGCTCGGTGGAACTGACGCAGCGACTAGCGCTAGCAGCCCAGCGGCAGCAGGCGTACTGGATTGATTGTCCGGTTTCCGGTGGCGTCATGGGCGCTGAGCACGGCACGCTGGTGATGTTTGCTGGCGGACCAGAGGCAATCGTTGAGACGTTGCGGCCTGTGCTGGCTCCGCTTTCCCAGCGGGTGACCCACATGGGGCCTTCTGGTGCAGGACAAGCCACCAAAATTTGCAACCAGCTGATCGTGGCGGCCAATAGCGTGATCATCGCCGAAGCCGTCGCACTGGCGGAACAGTCGGGAGTGGACAGCCGCTTGCTGGCCCCTGCGTTGGCGGGTGGCTTTGCTGATTCCAAACCCTTTCAGATCCTGACGCCACGCATGGCTGCACGTGACTTTGAGCCGGTGCAATGGCGGGTGAAAACCCTGGCCAAGGACCTTGGACTGGCCGATGCTCTGGCGAAACAGTACGGACTGTCGCCTCTGGTGGCATGCCACGCCAAGGCGCAATTGGAGGCATTTTGTCAGTCCGGCCATGCCGACGACGACCTTTCCTCGATCATCGGTCTCTACGCAGCGTCATCACCGTAATTCCATCTACTTAGCTCAATTTACGTCACTCGGTCTACGTCAATCGATCTACTTAACTCTACTGGACAGCGTTTGATCGGTGACGGCAGTATTTTCCCTCAAGTTCTTCGTCGTTCATTGCCTGAGTAATGGGCGACTGATGGCCCTGATCCGACTACCCTGCCCACAGGTGGCCCATGCTGCAATTTTCCGCCAATTTATCCCTGCTGTTTACCGAATACCCGCTGATCGAGCGGTTTGCGCTGGCGCGCCAGCATGGTTTTGACGCGATCGAAATTCAGTTTCCTTATGAGCTGCCGATTGAGGTGATCCGCAAGGAGCTCAATCAGTATCAGTTAAAACTGGTGCTCATCAACGTCCCGGCAGGCGATCTGATGCAGGGTGGTTACGGTATTACGTGTGTACCGGGCAAAGAACCCGCCTTTCGTCATGCAGTGCTGGATGCACTGGCCTACGCTGCCGAACTGGACGTGCCTACGGTAAACCTGCTGGCTGGACGACAACCGCCGGATGTGGACCTGCTACCCTGTTTGCAAACCCTCGCGGCCAATGTGCGGCTGGCCTGTGAGCTGTTTTCCCTACAAGGCATCACGCCGGTCATTGAAGCGATTAATGGCCACGACATGCCGGGCTTTATGATCCAGACCATTGATCAGGCACAGGAATTGCGGGAAGCCGTGCAACACGACGCACTGGGGCTGCAATTTGACTGCTATCATGTGGCCATGACCGGCGATCCTGTGCTGACTACGCTGCAGCAAAACTTGCCGCACATTGCGCATATCCAGTTTGCCGACTGGCCGGGGCGGCATGAGCCGGGGACAGGGCTGATGGATTTTTCGGGGATTTTCCGGTTTTTGGAGACATCGGATTATGCGGGCTATTGTGGGGCGGAGTATCGTCCCAGCCAGGTGACTAGCCAGACGCTGGGATGGATGCATGCGTGGAAAGGCTAAACGAGTGCATTCCAGCGCTGGATGTGCTGTCTCACTCAAGCCGTTTTCCAAGGCAGCTTGCCCAAAATCAGCTTGCACCCAACTAAACTGCACCCAACCATCCTGCCCTCAACCAACGTGCTCCTCAACCCACTTTCCCCGAGCGGTGATCATTCCTTGGCCAAACTTCCCCAATCCCTGACGCGTTTGCCTGCTGACACGCTAGTGACGCCCTTTTCGTCTAACGCTCAGTCAACGGATTTCACGGCAGAAATTGCCATTCAGGCGATCGGCGCGGCATCATTTTTATGGATCTGGCGATTGCCCAGATAGCCGGACTGGGCATGATCCTCGGGCAGGCGATGGGGATGCAATCACACGGCTGGCGGGAAAAATGCAATCCGGTGCATCACCCTGTCCGTGCAAATCGTCGGGGTGTATCTGGTGTTTGCCAGCCTGATCATTCCTGCGCTGGCCTCACCCAAGGCCCTGCCGCGCGCGTATGCGGTCGGGATTAGTGGGTATGCGCTGGGGCTGTTGGCCTCGGCATTGCTGGATTTGCCTTCCGGCGCGACCATTGTGCTGGCCTTGCTGGTGACCCTGATCGTCTCGGCGCTATTCAGAGGCGCAAAATCCTCCGTTCTTCATTGAACCCGAGCTGCAACTGAACTGAACCCAAACCGAACCCAAACCCACCCAGAACTCAGCCAATCGCTTGCTGAATACAGCCGTGGCCCGTAAACTGACGGGCTGATTTTGCGCTGAATTTTACTGAGCCTGACATGACCCGCACTGCTTCCGACTCGGTCGGCATCGTCACCCCCCAGCGACTGGAGTTTAACGCGCCGCTGGTGCTGGAATGTGGCCGTACCCTGCCCGGCTTTGCCCTGATGGTAGAAACCTACGGTGAGTGCAATGCCGATGCCAGCAATGCCATTCTGATTTGCCATGCGCTGTCGGGCCATCATCATGCCGCAGGCGTGCACAGCGAATCCGACACCAAACCCGGCTGGTGGGACAGTTGCATTGGCCCCGGCAAAGCCATTGATACCCGTGAATTTTTTGTCGTTGCCCTGAACAATATCGGTGGCTGTCATGGCTCCACCGGGCCTGTTTCGCCCAATCCGGAAAACGACAACCGTCCCTATGGCCCGGACTTTCCGCTGGTCACTGTGCGCGACTGGGTCAAGGTCCAAAGCCTGCTGGCTGACCGGCTGGGCATTGCCTGCTGGCACGCTGTGGTCGGCGGCTCGCTTGGTGGCATGCAGGCGCTGCAATGGGCGGTGGATTTTCCCGAGCGCCTGCGGCATTGTGTGGTAATTGCGAGCACGCCCAAACTCTCCGCCCAGAACATTGCCTTTAATGAAGTGGCCCGGCAGTCGATTTTGTCCGATCCGGATTTTCATGAAGGTCGCTATCTGGAAAACGACACCGCGCCGCGCCGTGGCCTGATACTGGCGCGCATGGTCGGCCATATTACCTATCTCACCGACGATGCCATGAAGCAGAAATTTGGCCGCGATCTTAAATCCGGCAAATTTCAGTATGGCTACGATGTGGAATTTCAGGTAGAAAGCTATTTGCGCTATCAGGGCGAGCAATTCAGCCGCAATTTCGACGCCAATACCTACCTCATCATGACCAAGGCACTGGATTATTTCGATCCTGCCCGCGAATTTGACGAAAGCCTGCGTGAGGCACTCGCCCGTGCGACTTGCCGTTTTCTGGTGGTTTCCTTCAGTACCGACTGGCGCTTTCCGCCAGAGCGTTCACAAGAAATCGTCGATGCACTGATTCACAATCGCCAGTCCGTCAGTTACATCAATGTCGAAGCCGATCAGGGCCATGACTCGTTTTTGTTTCCCATTCCACGCTACGTCAATACCCTGCGGGCGTTTCTGGGAAGTGCCCATGGAACGGGGCCAACCGCCCTGTCTGCCCCGGTAGCACGTATTTCAGGGGCAATTAACCATGAGAATTGACCAACAGTTGGCAGAAAAATGGATTCAGCCTTACTCCCGTGTGCTAGATTTAGGGTGTGGTGATGGTGAGTTGCTGGCGCATCTGCAGGCAAAGCGTCAGGTGACAGGGTATGGCATCGAGATCGAAGCCCCCAAGATCACGCTGGCCATCGCCCGCGGTCTGAATATCATCGAACAGGATCTGAATCAGGGTCTGGACCGGTTTGAAGACCAGAGTTTTGATTTTGTGGTCATGGCGCAGGCCCTGCAGGCTGTAGAAGCGCCCGATCGCCTGTTGCTGGACATGGTGCGCGTAGGTCGGGAAGCTATTATTACCTTTCCCAATTTCGCCCACTGGAAAACCCGCAGCTATCTGGGATTACGCGGCAGAATGCCGGTGTCCGAGGCGCTGCCCTATATGTGGTACAACACCCCGAATATACATTTGTGTACATTTCGGGATTTTGAATCCTTGTGCAAGGCACATGGGATCCACATAATCAACCGTCTTGCGGTCAATGGTGACCAGCAAGGTAATTTATTAATGAAACAATTTCCCAATCTGCTGGGAGAAATTGCGATTTACCGGATTAGCCGCCAGCCGCGCGGTGACCGCCAATAATCGCCTCACCCGCAGAACCGCAGGAATGGCTGTCAGGAAAGACGGCACTGATCCTGCCGGGAAACACCTGCTCTGGTTTCATGAGGAACTGATCATGACAACACGCTTTATGCCTACAACCCGTTCCCTGCTTCTGGCAGTAGTAGCCGCCCTGGCAACCAGCCTCAGCCACGCTGAACTGAACAGCAATCAGCCGGAAGGCTCTAGCTTTGCAGCCATGCCGCTGACCAGCCTGCAAGCCGCTGCCCAGACGGGTGAAAAGTCTGCCCAGTTTTATCTGGCCAATCGCTACAAACAAGGACAGGGTGTCGCCCAGGATCTGACCCAGGCCTTTAACTGGTACCTGAAAGCCGCCCAGAGCGGCGCTGCTGCTGCCATGCTGAATGTCGGCCAGATGTATGCCGAAGGACGGGGTACTGCCCAGAATCTGCCACAGGCCAAGCTCTGGCTGCAAAAAGCCGCGCAGCTGGGGGATAACCGCGCTAGCTACAATCTGGCACTGCTGGAAGAACGCTCGCAAAATCTGACCGATGCCTATCAATGGTACGACGTGTCCGCCCGTGACGGCATGCTGTCTGAGCAGGTCAAGGGACTGGCTCAGGGCAAGATTCGCAAACTGGCCGCCAACCTGTCGGTACAGGATATTCAGGATGCCCGTAATCGTGCCGACCGCTGGCTGCAAACCAGCCCAGCAAATCGCTGAGAGCGGAAACTGACTGCCCGTAACACCCAGGCCCGTTCATGTTGACGGGCTTTTTCATCCTCTGGGCTTACCCTTTCCTGTGCTGTTACTGTCAAGGAGTGACTTCATGCCATGGACCCCATTACTGCCCGCAGATCGCCTCGTACTGGCCAGCAATAACCCCGGCAAACTGCTTGAATTTCAGCAACTCTTTGACGAACTGGCCCTGCCGGTGCAACTGGTCACCCAGGCTGAGCTGGGCATTGCCGAAGCGGAAGAAACCGGTCTCAGCTTTATCGAAAACGCCATACTGAAAGCCCGCCATGCCTCACGCGAATCCGGCCTGCCTGCACTGGCGGACGACTCGGGCCTCTGTGTCCCCTTGCTCAATGGTGCACCAGGCATCTACTCCGCCCGCTT
>CAUJHL010000024.1 GCA_963204705.1 Pseudomonadota bacterium
ATCGTGTGACGATTCTTCCGAACAGCTAAAAAGAGCAGCTACAACAACAAATCGCAGACGCAAAATTCATAATTGAGAAAGATCGGCGCGAAAACAAAAAAGGCGTATTTTTACCGAATGCTATTGAGAAAAAATATCCACAAGCCAGCGTGAGCTTGCCGTGGTTTTGGGTTTTCCCTGCGGAAAACGAATCTACCGATCCACGCAGTAAAATTATTCGTCGGCATCATATTTACCCCCAAGGCTTACAACGCTCTTTTAAGTTAGCGGTACAAAAAGCAGAAATCTCAAAATTTGCGACACTGCACACGCTCAGACACAGCTTTGCTACCCAACTTTTACGCTCGGGATATGATATTCGCACGGTGCAAGAGTTGTTGGGTCATGCAGATGTAAAAACCACCATGATTTATACACATGTACTCAATCGTGGTGGCTTGGGTGTAAAAAGCCCTTTAGATGGTATTTAGGAGTTAGGGAATAGTGAGTGGCCTAAATGTTCCACATGAAACATTCAGGCCACCCCATAATACTACACCGCTTGCATCTCATCCAATTGCATCATCAATTCGAGCAGTTGCTCATCACGCTGATTACAATCGTTGCGCAGTTGCTGCTGCTCGCTCATCACTTTGAGCAAATCGCTTTTGCGTGCCGCGTCATACAGGCTGCTGTCGGCCAGTTCGGCTTCAATAGCAGCAAGGCGTTGCTGTGCTTTTTGGTTGGCGGCTTCTAGCTTTTCGATCTGCTGGCGTAGTGGGCGAGTTTGCTCACGCAGTATGGCGGCCTGTTTGCGGGCTTGTTCTTTGTCAACAAACAGCGGTTTTTCGGCGGCCACAATCGGGGCGGCTGCAACCACTTCAATCGCTGGATTGCTCGGTGCGGGCTTGGCGTTTTGTTGTGGTTGCTGTGATTGCTGCTGTGCTTGTGCCTTTTGCGCTTGGCGTTGTAGGCGTTCACGCTGTTCGATCTCTTGTCGTGCAAGGCGTAGCCAGTCGGCATAATCGCTTAAGTCGCCATCAAACACCTTGCATTCGCCATCATGCACCACCAGCAATTCGTCACACACGGCCGAGATCAGTTGCCGTTCATGCGACACCAACACCACCGCGCCTTCAAAATCTTGCAGCGCCATCGTTAATGCGTGGCGCATGTCTAAGTCTAAATGGTTGGTCGGTTCGTCCAAAATCAGCACATTCGGCCGCCCCCAAACAATCAAGGCCAAGGCAAGGCGGGCGCGTTCGCCACCGGAAAAGCCCTCGCACGGCGTATCCAGACGCTCGCCACTGAATCCAAAGCCACCCAGAAAGGCCCGTAATTGCAAATCGGGTACCAGTTTTCCCGCCAGCCGCCCTAGCGCCAGCATGGGAGAGGCTTCTGAATCCAGTGAATCCAGCTGATGCTGCGCAAAATAGCCCAGCATCAAGTGCTCACTGGCCAGGCGCTCTCCGCTCAGCAGGGATAATTGTCCTACGAGTGCTTTGATCAGGGTGGATTTACCTGCGCCATTCATCCCCAACAGGCCAATCCGTGTATCGGGCGTCAATGTAATATTCACCTGATTCAACAAGGGTTTTTCGGGTTGATAGCCGATCGTAGCGTTGTCCAGACGGAGTAGGGGTGACGACATTTTGCCCGGTTCACGAAAACTGAATTCGAAGGGCATGTCCACATGGGCGGCGGACAGGGTTTGCAGTCTGGCCAGTTGCTTCATGCGGCTTTGGGCCTGTTTTGCCCGGGTTGCCTGAGCCTTGAAACGGTCAATGTACTTTTGCAGGTGGGCCCGAACCTGTTGCTGTTTTTCAAAGGCCTGTTGCTGCTGGGCAAGCCGCTCGGCGCGGGTTTGTTCGAAGGTGCTGTAGTTGCCGGTATAGAGCGTTAGAGTTTGCTGTTCGATATGCAAAATGTGATCACACACCCCGTCGAGAAAATCGTGGTCATGCGACACAAGGATCAGGGTGCCCCGATAGGCTTTTAGCCAGTCTTCCAGCCAGAGTATGGCGTCGAGATCCAGATGGTTGGTGGGTTCATCCAGCAGGAGCAATTGTGAACGGCACATCAGGGTACGAGCAAGGTTCAACCGCATGCGCCAGCCACCGGAAAACTCACCCACTGCCTTAAGGTGTTGGGCTTCCTGAAACCCGAGTCCTGCCAATAACTGTGCGGCACGGGCTGTGGCGGTGTAGCCATCAATGTCTTCCAGCCTGCCATACAAATGTGCCATGGCGTCTGGCGTCAGGAAATCATGATCCAGATGCGCCTGCTCAAGCTGAGCAGAAATATGCCACCATTCCTCGTCACCGGAAAGCACATAATCCAACGCATTCATGTCCAGGGCTTCCACTTCCTGCGCCATGTGCGCTACCGTCCAGACCGCGGGTCGGTGCAGTTGCCCACTGTCCACGGACAATTGTCCTAACAGGGCTGCGAACAGCGTGGATTTGCCTGTGCCATTGTTGCCGGTCAGGCCAATTTTCCAGCCTGGATGAATTTGTAAGGTGGCTTTTTCAATCAGAATTCGGCCCTGACGACGCAGGGTTACCTCAGACAACTGGATCACAAAGGGGCTCTCGGGAAAATACGATTGGGTTCGGCAAGCGACCGGCGGGGAGGGTCAGTTTACCCGTTTCAGTGTCTACAGACCAAATCCGCTAACTAAAATGACCAAAGGGGATTGAACTGGGGTTTTCATCAGAAAAATGAGTAAAAACGTTAGAGCTGAAATGAATTTTGCATCCATTGTGCCAATTTGCTCACAGTGCACGAGGAATGCTTAGGGCAATCACACAATCGGACGGGTTATGTAAAATATTGTGATTATTTAGGCAAAAATGAAGTGTGATCAAACACTGATCAATCGCTTTGTCAGACAAGTCGAAAAAATATTCAATCTTGTGAATCTTTTATTCTTTGGTTTGCGGAAAAGTGGCGATTAAATTTTCTACATATTCTTTTTTTAAGCCAGACAAAAAGTATTTGGACAACGAAAATACTCGGTTAGAATAGGCTTCCAAATAATGCTCTGTCTTCATTTCAGGAAGCTGCTCGATGAAAAGTAAAATCGCTATGGCCATGGTGGCCGCTACTCTTGGCCTGTCAGGAATGGCCCAGGCGGCCCAGACTGCCTGTGTATTTGACCTGCTGGGTACTGCTGGCGACTCTTATACCATGATGAAAGATTATGCTCTGGCCGCGAAAGGCTGGGGTGCTGACCTGCAATTGAAGGCATACACCGACGAGCGTGTTGCCGCAGAAGATTTTAAAGCCGGTCAGTGTGATCTGGTGAGCCTTACCGGTATGCGCGGTCGTCAGTTCAATAGCTTTACTGGCTCTATCGATGCCATTGGTGCGATCCCTAGCAACGCCACCGCCAAAGCTGTCATGAATTTGCTGTCCAATCCCAAACTGGCCGGTGATATGGTCAGCAATGGCTACGAAGTGGCTGGTGTAGTTCCACTAGGTTCCGCTTTCCTGCTGGTTAACGACCGTAGCATCAACACCCTGGCCAAAGCAGCGGGTAAAAAAATCGCCGTTCTGGACTATGACAAGGCCCAGGCCAAAATGGTTCAAAAAGTGGGTGCCCAGCCTGTTTCCAGCGATGTCACCACATTTGGTGGTAAATTCAACAATGGTCAGGTAGACATCATTGCTGCCCCTGCGATTGCCTTCAAACCACTGGAACTGTTCAAGGGTCTGGGTACCAAAGGCGCGATTGCCAAGTTCCCGATTGCCCAGATCAGTGGTAACATCATCATTCGTCAGAGCAAATTCCCTGCTGGTTTTGGCCAGAAGAGCCGTGAATACGTCGCTTCCCAGCTGCCACGCGCCATGGATCTGATTAGCAAAACTGAAGCGGGCATTCCTGCCAAATACTGGATGGAAATCCCTGCCAACGACAAAGTGGGCTATGTCAAACTGATGCGTGAATCCCGTATCGACCTGACCAAAGAAGGCATCTATAACAAGAAAATGATGAGCCTGCTGAAAAAAGTTCGTTGCCAGCAAGACGCCAGCAGCTTTGAGTGTGCACTGAACGACGAATAATCGTTTCAGACTCACCCTTGGCTTTTGCGAAAGACCGGTCATTTTTGTGACCGGTTTTTTTATGGGCTAAACTGACACAGCGCTATTGGCGGGGAAGCCATAGTCAAACGCCATCAGTTGGCTATACTGCAGATTAAAGGGGTTCAGCCTGGCTGGCCCACGGATAGTTAAAATTATTAATGATCAGGGAGAGAACTGATGCTGACAAAAATTCTAGGCTCCGCACTATTGGCAGCGAGCGTCATGATTACCGGTCAGGCGATTGCGGCCGAGAAATCCCTGACGCTGTGCATTTACGATCCGCTGGGCACGCGTGGTGATGCTTATGGCTATGCCAAGGATTATGTGCTGAAGTTGCCGACCTTTGGCTTGAAAAAACCTGTTGAGCTCAAGGTATACACCAACGAAGCGGTAGTTGCCGAGGATTTTAAGGCAGGCGTCTGTGATGGGGCTGCCATGAGCAATCTGAGGGCGCGTCAGTTTAATAATTTTACCGGATCTCTGGATGCTTTGGGTGCCGTGCCTAGCTACAAGCATCTCAACACGGTATTGCAGGCTCTGGCACGACCAGAAATGGCCAAGCACATGATTAACAATGATTTTGAAGTGGTTGGCATGATCCCCCTAGGCGCAGCCTACATTCTGGTGACCGATCGCAGTATTAATACACTGGCCAAGGCTGCGGGCAAAAAGATTGCTGTGCTGGATTTTGATAAATCCCAGATCAAGATGGTACAGCGTATCGGCGCCCAGCCTGTTTCCGTGGATTTGTCTACTCTTGCGGGCAAATTTAATAACCATCAGGTGGATATTATGGCCGGCCCTGCGGTGATTTTTAAGCCACTGGAATTGTTTAAAGGCATGACGGATGCCAGTGGTAACGTCAAGGGCGCGGTCATCCGGTTTCCACTCATTCAGGTGACGGCGGCCCTCGTGGTGCATCGCAGCAAATTTGATGATCCAGCGGTCAATCAAAAACTCCGTGAGTACGTACTGACGCAGATTGATAAAGCCTATAAATACATTGATAACTCAGAGAAAGAAATTCCTGCCAAATACTGGATGGATGTCCCAACTGCCGATCAGCCGGGTTATGTCAAATTGATGCGGGAAGCACGGATTGACATGACAAAAGACGGAACTTACGACAAGCAAATGATGAGTTTGTTAAAAAAAGTCCGCTGCAAATACGAACCGACCAACTTTGAATGCGCACTGAACGATGAATAAGGTCAC
>CAUJHL010000025.1 GCA_963204705.1 Pseudomonadota bacterium
TATTGGTCACCCGGTCATCAAAGCGTGCGCCGATACAGAGGATTACATCTGCATGGTGCATGGCCATGTTGGATTCGTAGGTACCGTGCATCCCCAGCATGCCGATAAATTGCGGATCACTGCCCGGAAAGCCCCCCAGACCCATCAGCGTATTAGTCACAGGATAGTTCAGCAAGTGCGCCAGCTCGGTGAGCAGCGCTGAGGCATTGCCCTGCACCACACCACCGCCGGTGTAAATCACCGGACGCTTGGCCAGAATCAGCTCATCAATCGCCTTGCGAATCTGCCCGGCATGGCCGCGACCCGGCGGCTGGTAGGAACGCATTTTGACCTTTTCAGGATAGTGATAGGCAAATTTTTCCTGCGGCGCGGTGCAGTTCTTGGGAATATCAATCACCACCGGACCAGGACGGCCACTGGCAGCGATGTAAAACGCTTTTTTAACCATCGCGGGAATATCGGAGGCGTGGCGAACCTGAAAACTGTGCTTGACGATCGGGCGGGAAATACCCACCATGTCGGTTTCCTGGAAGGCATCTTCACCGATCAGGTGCGTCGCGACCTGACCCGAAATGATCACCATCGGGATCGAATCCATGTAGGCGGTGGCGATTGGCGTCACGGTATTGGTGGCGCCAGGGCCAGAAGTGACGAGAACCACACCCGTTTTACCCGTCACACGCGAATAGCAATCGGCCATGTGCCCAGCCGCCTGCTCATGGCGCACCAGAATGTGCTCGACTTTGTCTTGCTGGAAAATGGCATCGTAAATGTGCAGCACGGCGCCGCCCGGATAGCCAAAAACATACTCAACGCCTTCATCCGCCAATGCGCGAATGAGCATTTCGCCGCCAGATAATAATTCCACTTGGATCATCCTGTCTTTGCCGGCAGCTGAACAACCACAGCGCCACCAGCGATTAAAAAAATGCCCGAAGCCCGGCTTCAGTTTTAGCCAGTCCGATCAGACATTCACGATTTGCAGGGGCTGGAGAGCAGCGCATGGCGACGCTGATGGCCACTGAGGCCTGTCGCTGATGGGTTAAAAGTAAACACTTTACCCGCTCACCACACCCACACTTAGACCCATATTTGGACCCAAATGCAGACCCACACATGCAGATCCACAAACACAGTCCCAAAAACCGAGTGCGGCCCAAACGCGGATGGGTACACAAGGCTGGTACGAAAACTGGCAGGAGTGTTCCAGTCGGTGTACCTGACCAGACTGAAGGGGTACAGTCCAGTCTTTCACTAAAGCCCTATCCTGTGATGATAGCGCCAGAAATCCAGTGCGCAGACCGTCGAAAAGGTGGTTTTCGCATCGGTTGCAATCAGGGGATATTTTTCTGTTTTGTGTGAACAGTGTCAAGCTCGACGCGGCATTTTTTAGACTTTGGGCTGGCACTGATCGGGTTTTTTCGCCACAATGGCGGAGGAAAAGCGCATTTGCTTGTAAAGGGCGTGTAGTGTCCCCATTGGAAGGCATGAAATGGGTACTAGTGATGAGTGACAGTTGATCAGTGAAAGGAGTCAGATTATGCCCACACGTTTACGCACCGCTCTCGGTACTACCCTGCTCAGTATTGGTTTGATGGGGCTAGCGCTGAGCCAGCCTGCTCAGGCTACGGCAAAATTTTATAAATGGGTCGATTCTTCGGGTTCTACCCACTACACCCAGACCCCTCCCCCAGGCAGCAAACTTGCCAGGTCCAAGACCGTCATGGTCAGCACCCATATTCCAGTGGATGCCCGCAAGGTGGCTGAAAAAGCGACCGCCACAACCTCGACGACTCAGACAACCAGCACGACAAATACCAACGGCACCACCACGACAACCGTTGCTGCCGCCAGTCTGACACCAGGTGCCAATGGTCAGCCAGTCGAACCAGGTGCAAGTACTGTTACCCAGCAGGCAACAGGCAACAATACTGCACTGCCAGCGAAACCGCCAGCTCCGGATCGCTAAGTCCAGTCAGCTGCTTTATCAAACAGAAGCAGCACCGAACCCGACTCACTCATTCAGCACTCTCGCTGCGCGATGAACCCATCGATGAAAACATTAATAAAAACATGGATGACAGAGGAGCTAAACACTATGGGCAGGACTTTTCCGACTCGTACTCCATCAGCCGTTTTTGGACTGATTGTGGGAAAGATTTTGCATCAGCTTGTGGGCAACCCTCCTGGCTTTATGGCACTGGCTCTGACGGGCATGATTGGGCTGAGTTCGCCTGCGCTGGCTCAATCCTTTTATAAATGGGTGGATGCCGCGGGAGCCACACATTACTCTCACACGCCTCCGCCAGCCAGCCAAACCAAAGCCGCTAAAAAAGTCAAAGTTGATACGCACACTCCCGTGGACAGTGCCGCAGCATCGCAGCGGGTCGCGGCATGGGAAAAAGCCCGACTTGCCTCGGACGCTGCCTCCGACAAGGCTAAAGCAGACAAAAGTGTCGCCAGTGCCAAAGATCAGGCCAATCGCCAGCAAAACACTGCGGCCTGTAATCAGATTCATGCCAATCAGGCACTTATCGACAGTGGACGCCGACTAAGCACGACCGACAGCTCAGGCACGCGAACACCGATGACTGAAGCGCAAAAGCAGCAGATGAGTCAGCAAAATGCCCGTACACTGGCCGAAAGCTGCCCCAAATAATGATTCGGTCGCAGGACTCCTGTTCTGTAACCCATGGACTGTAATTTGTGCTCAGTAGCTTGTGCTTTATAACTTAAGCCCTGTTAATACAGGGCTTTTTATTAGCTTCCTACCAATATCACCATGGTTCTATTTTGCTCAGTGTCCGAGCAACAGCTGACCGTATGCGGGATTTTTCGGGTATGCTTGAGCCAGTTTTTTTGACCCTCACGAAAGTTTTTCATGTCCAACGCCATGTCCCAGAATACGCCCTCCCAAAACATCCATAGCTCTACGTCCGAATCACGGACCACCGAGTCTTCCTATCAGCCTGCACAGGTGGAACAGCAGCGCCAGTCACTCTGGGAACAGGAGCAATGGTTTGCAGTGCCGGACGTACCTACAGGGCCGCATCGTTATGTGCTGTCAATGTTTCCCTATCCCTCGGGCAAACTGCACATGGGTCATGTGCGCAACTATGCCATCGGGGACGTGCTGACGCGCTTTTACCGTCTTAAAGGCGAACAGGTCTTGCAACCCATGGGCTGGGATGCCTTTGGCCTACCCGCAGAAAATGCCGCGATTGCCAATCACGTGGCCCCAGCAGAATGGACTTTCGCCAATATTGCCTCCATGCGCACGCAGCTCAAGGCATTGGGACTGGCAGTGGACTGGAATCGTGAAATCGCCACGTGCACTCCCGAATATTACCGCTGGGAACAGTGGCTATTTGTACGGTTGTATAAAAAAGGACTGGTTTACCGCAAACTGTCTACCGTGAACTGGGATCCGGTTGACCAGACAGTGCTTGCCAATGAACAGGTTATTGATGGACGGGGCTGGCGCTCCGGCGCGCTGGTCGAAAAGCGCGACATTCCCATGTATTACTTCCGTATCACCGATTATGCGCAAGAGTTACTGGATGATCTGGAGACCTTACAGGGTGGCTGGCCAGACAAGGTTCTGGCGATGCAGCGCAACTGGATTGGCCGTTCGACCGGTATGGACATTACCTTTCCCGGTGAACATGGCAGCCTGACGGTATTTACTACCCGCCCTGATACCCTGATGGGCGTAACTTATGTGGCGGTTGCTGCTGAACATCCGCTAGCACAACTGGCTGCCGTGGATAATCCTGCACTGCAAGCCTTTATCGATGAATGCCGCCATGGCTCGGTGGCAGAAGCCGATCTTGCGACTGCCGAGAAAAAAGGCATTGCGACCGGCCTCACGGTGAATCATCCGGTGACCGGTGAAGCCATACCGGTCTGGGTGGCGAATTATGTCCTCATGAGCTATGGCTCGGGTGCAGTCATGGCGGTGCCTGCACACGACGAGCGGGATTTTGAGTTTGCCCATCAGTATGGTCTGCCAATCAAACAGGTCATTCAGGCACCCGAAGGCTTTGATCCAAGCAATGCCGCCTATATAGAACGTGGCGCACTGATTCATTCCGCAGAATTTGACGGGCTGGAGTTTGACGGCGTGTATCAGGTGCTACTCGCTAAACTGGAACCGCAGGGTCTGGCCAGTGGCAAAGTACAGTTCCGCCTGCGCGACTGGGGGGTTTCCCGTCAGCGCTACTGGGGCTGCCCAATCCCCATGATCAACTGTGAGGACTGCGGGCCGGTGCCGGTGCCTGAAGATCAGCTGCCGGTGGTGCTACCGCTGGATG
>CAUJHL010000026.1 GCA_963204705.1 Pseudomonadota bacterium
GCTGACCGTCGCGATCGGCATGGGGTTGCTGGCACTTCAGCCAGTACAGGCGGCAGCAACCCTCGATATTCAGGGTGTACTCAAGGAAGAACGTACCTGGGCTGGCCTCACCACCAAAACCTTGAAAGTCAATGATGTAGAATGGGCATACAGCGAAGGCGGTGATCCTTCCAAACCGACCATTCTGCTGGTGCATGGACTCGCGGGCAGCCGGGACAACTGGAACCGTGTCGCGCATCGGCTGACCCCGTTTTATCATGTGGTGATCCCGGATCTTCCTGCTCATGGCGATACCAAAGTACCCGATACCTTTGACCTGCAAATTCCAAATATGGTCGAAGCGCTGCGACGATTCACCGAGGCGGCGGGGTTTAACAAAAACATGCACATTGCCGGCCATAGTCTGGGCGGTGCCATTTCCATCCTGTACACCAGCCTGTATTTCTTTGACACCCAGAGCCTGCTGCTGGTGGACTCTGCTGGCGTCTATGCCACCACTCAGAGCCCCTATCTCAAAGACCCCAAGCTGCTGCGCAACATGATCGTGACCAAACCCGGAGACTTTTCCCGACTGCTGAAACTGGCTACGGCGGACACGCCCTTTATCCCTCAGGCATTGCTGTCAGAACAGGAAAACCTGATGATCAAACAGTCGCCGGGCGTCACCCGCGTGATTGATAAGCTGATTGAATTGTATGGGTATTATACACCCGATACCTTTGCCACTGCCGCCAAGGCTGTCGAAGCGCCGACTCTGGTGATCTGGGGTGACAAGGATGCCATCATTGACGTTGGTGTCGTGCCGGAACTCACGGGATACCTGAAAAATGAAGAGCCTCCGGTCATTCTGCCTGGTATCGGCCACACACCCATCCTCGAAGCGGAACAATTGGTGGTCGAACATTACTTGCCCTTCCTGAAGAAAGCACAGGCTACCCCGAATAAATTTGCGTCGGCAGCCCCGAAATAACCTCCCTACACACGAGTGTTGAGCGGATACAGACCTGCTACGCCACCCCCTGCTTTGATCGGACAAGGCAACTCAGCAAGCTGGCCTCAAACGGTATCCTGTTGATCGTTCCGTGCAGATCTCACCTTGCGATCTGCACGCAGAGTTTCACGCACTTACAACCCGCCCTTATAACACAAGGAACCTCGAATGCACGCCAAAGCTGAGCTGTTAGTCCAAGCGCATCTGAACCACCTTTTGCAGGACATTCGCGAATTTGCCACCATTGATGCCGAAGCCAGCGCGTTTATCGACTGGATTGGCACTCAGCCCCTCAGTAGCCTGATGTCACTGGAGCTACTGCAGCGTCTGGCCGAGCAACAATTGCTGGCCCTGTCTGCCACCGATGCACTGCGTCAGGAAGTGATTACCGTCATTCAGCATGGTCTGGCGAATGCGGTCTGTGAAAAAACCACATTGGCCGACCTGACGCCCGAGCACAGCCCCGAACTGATCGTCAAAGCCATCGCGGGCCAAAAACAGCTGCGTGAGAAAATCGTGCATGCCTTTTTTGCTGATCCCACCACAGCAGAAGTACTGTCCCAGACCATCCAGCAAACCATTACGGATTACATGGAAAATAATGTCATTGCCAAAAAAGTGCCAGGAGTTTCTGGCCTGATGAAGCTCGGCAAAGGCATGATTGAAAAGGCGACAGACAGCAATCTGGATGATGCCTTGCAGTTTTACCTGAAGAAAAACATCAGTGGCATCATGGCGTCCAGCGAAAAACTGACGAATCGCCACCTGACCGAACAGCGCATCGAACAAACCCTGCTGCGCCTGTGGGCTAAAAATAAATCCCAGCCGATCAGTGCGATACGTCCATACGCAACCCCCCAAATTCTGCAACTAGCGTCGCAGCTAACACACCAGTCGTGGGAGCATTTGCGCCACACGCCGTTTGTACGCACGCAACTGCTGCAAGGGCTGGAGGGCTGGTATTTGCGGAATGCCAACCGCAGCGTACAGAATCTACTGGCCGATATTCACATCACACCCGAACTCATTCGCACTGAGCTGCGTGCCGTGGTGGAGCCAGTTTTGCAACTGATGCTGAATGAAGGCTACTTGCGGCAGCGCATTGAAGGGCTATTGCGCCGTTTTTATGGCAGCGCCGAAGTTAGTACGATTCTGGAAGGCTAAGCTCACTCTCACGGGATCGTTTCCGAAAGTTAAAAAAACCGGCTACCTTTCAAGTAGCCGGTTTTTTGCAATTAAGAAAGACCCGTCAGGAATTAGACAGGTATCGTGGTACTGACTTCATTGACAAAATTACGCACGCCATTCAGCACATGGGCCAACGTGGTGTCTTTACGGCAGGTCACCATCAGGATGACATAAGAGGTCTTGAATGGAATTGCCCGTACAAAAATGCGTCCATCCTTGGCTTCGATGGTCAGGGATTCGCAGCCTTCAAAGCCAGTTTCAAATACCAGCGCACTGCCCATGGCAATCATGGAACTGCCGACGGCTACCATTTTTTCATCATGGCTGTCTGGCGCTGAGGAGGCAACGAGGAAACCATCAGCAGTCGCGATCAGTGCTGATTTTACACCCGGCACGTTACTGCGTAGCTCCATCAGTTCGAGCTTGCAACTGCGCATAAACAACGGGGGAAACTGATCGAGAACCGATTTGGGGCTATTCATTAAGGTTCCTTAAAGTGAGTATTAGCCAATAATGGCAACAGTCCTTGCTAAACGTGTTGCTAAAGTTCCATGTGCGCCGTGCCGTTGCATGCTTTGCCGGGCTGGCGCGCGCAAGACTCAACGCGGGCTTGTAACCTTACGCTCAATCAAGATCGGCTTCAACCATTGCCAGCAAGGTATCCAGCAACAGCATCACGTCGTCTTTTTTACGGGCATCCATAAAGAACACTGGCCAGGTCAGTTTGCGCTGTGCCAATACATCGTAATACTGATCCTGTGAAGGGCCACCGGGCAAATCGACGTGAGTGACGGCGACGATCATCCGGATATACGGATCGAGCTTGTGGTAATAATCCACATAGAATGCCATATCCGTCAGGGGATCCGGTGAGGAATTATCCACGAACAGAATCGTACCAAGAGCACCCTGCTGCACCACAGGCCAGATAAATTTAAAGCGTTCCTGACCCGGTGTGCCATAAATCAGCAACTCGGTTTCACTGTCCAGACGGATCATGCCGTAATCAATGCCAACCGTGGTCAGCATTTTGGCATGGGCACTGGTGTCCAGATTGGGAACTTCTGTCGACACCGGAATAATGTCAGAAACCGAGTGAATCGCATTGGTCTTGCCGGCGCCCATAGCGCCGACGAAAATTATTTTAAACTGTTGCATACCCATTCCTTAATAAAGCAATTCCAGTTCTGCCCATTCGGGCAAAACGCTCCGTTGTTATAGGCCCAGACGGTTACGCAAACGAGATAGGAATCCACCCACTTTCGCTTTTTCGGCATCCGGCAAACGACCAACAGCGGTATCGCGTTCTTCAGTCTTGCCTTTGGTGCCCTGATCCGACACCAGTTGACCATAGCCACACAGCAACAGGGTCTGCACCACGCGCTCAACCCATTCGGGATCAAATCCACCTTTACGGGCAATTGCCTCGACACTCATGGGACTGGATTGCAAATAGGCACACATTTTCAAAATCTTGCCGCGTTCACCCGCTTCCATTGGGGCAGGTTGTGGCCAGCGCAGCAGATTGGTGGTGACATTGCCCATTTTTGGCGCATTTTCAGACAGTTGCCAGGCAAAATCCCATATCCACGGTTCCAGCTTCAGCGGAGTCATCAGGCGAATGCTCTCGGGAATGGTGAGCGCCTTGAGATCCACCTGACGGGTATTTTTAATGTGATTGGTCAACAGCCAGAGATTCTGGGTAGATGGTTCGTACCAGCCGATTTCGCGCTCGGGCGAGTAGATCATCGAATTCTGGGTCGTTTCCTTGAATTTCTGCCTAAGTTCAGAAACCAGATCAGGATTCCACTCATTCAGGATGGCAGGCGGGGCCTTGTAGCCCAGACACTCGTCCAGATAGTCGTTCAATTGGCCCATGCCATACACTGGCACGTTCAAAATAAAGTCCCGGCTACTGTTGGTTCGCTCAAAGTCATTTTTGCCATCGCGGCGCACCCACAGTACCTGGGCAATCGAGTTGGCAATGATGTCTTTAACCTTCTGCATTTCACGAAGGTTATAGTTAATGATCATCAGACTTTCAGATGCTGTGCCAGCAGGAAGCCACTGGGGCTCGATGTCCTTTTTCGAGCAATACAGGCGGAAATAGCTCCGTATCAGTGATTCATCCGGTAACGCCAGTCCGAGCAAACTGATTTTTACGATATTCGACATACAGTTATCATCCTAAACGCATTAAACGCTACCGCCACTTCCCGCCACCTGACCATATTACTTGAGCATGTCACATGCAACGACAGAAAACTCCCTCGTTTTCCTGCCAAGTGTACAGTCATGATGTAGTGGGGATCGGGACTCCCTTGACCCGAGACCTGCGGGATACGGCTGCAGAAATTTACAGCAGTGTACAACTCTGGTTTTCAGAAAACAAAGCCGAATGATGACTTGGCACCACACACTTAACCTTGGATCACCACAACTCGCACCGAACAGTCGCGCGCAATAGCTACATACCGTGTCGATCTGTTTGATAATGATTTCTAAGAAATCTTAGAGCCAGATTACTACCACCCAACACTTCAGAATTACAACAAAGGGCGTCGGACTCATCCAGCAAGTGCTTTCATAAGCGGCACAAGTAAGCCAACGTGCTGTTTAAATGGTTAGCCGCATCCTACGCATCCGGATATCCGCACGCAATAACGCCATGATTAAGTGCCATTTCGTCACGATCAGTGGTAAAGCCTGTCAAATTTCTGTAAACACACTGAAAAGCGGCTCTACTGAATCCCAGTCACTAATACCACCATAACGGCAAATTGGGCTATTTTGAACGTTAAAGCATTCATACGAGGCTTTGCTGGTGCCAGGTTATCGGCTACGCTTGGGCTGAAACGCATTTTTCAGCATCAGCGCGCCTGTTAAAGTTGGCTTTATCACTGTATATCAACACCCTAGTGTTCAACCGTATTCACTGGAATCTCTGACATGCCCTACCAGACAGACAATATTTTTGCCCGCATCCTGCGTCAGGAAATTCCGGCCCAGATCGTCTTTGAGAACGATCATGCACTGGCGTTTATGGACATCATGCCGCAGGCACCCGGCCATACACTGGTGATTCCCAAGTACCCGGCAGAAACCCTGCTCGATTTACCCGCTGAATGTGCTGGCGAGTTTCTTCAGGCGGTGCAGACGGTCGCTGCTGCGGTGAAACAGGCCATGAACGCTGAAGGAATCGTCCTCATGCAGCTGAATGGCCCTGCCGCAGGTCAGACGGTTCCGCACTTACATTTTCATGTGATTCCCGGCTCGATTGCGACCTTGCGTCAGCCGCATGCGCATACTCCGGCAGATCCTGAACAGATACGGCAGATCGCTGAATCCATCCGGGCAGCGATGGCATCCTCCCGCTAAACAGGTGGTAATTCCTCCAGCGACCATCTCGGCGTGGTGGTCACTGCCAGCCCATCCTGCTGACCTGCCTTGAGTCGCTGCCAGCCGGCAAACGCAATCATCGCGCCGTTGTCGGTGCACAGCGCTGGCTCGGCGTAATGTACACGCGCACGGATACGTTTCAGCTCCTGTTCCAGTCGCTGCCTAAGCAGTGTATTGGCGCTCACACCTCCTGCAATCACCAGTCGTTTCTGTCCTGTCTGTGTCAATGCCTTGAGGCATTTTTTGACCAGCGTGTCGATCATGGCCTCCTGAAAACTGGCCGCCAGATCGGCTTCGCGTCCCTGCCCACGAATTTTGTCGTATTGCACGAGCACGGCGGTTTTCATACCACTAAAGGAAAAATCCAGCCCCTGATGCAGCATCGGTCTGGGCAGGTTAAATGCTTTAGGATCGCCCTTCTCTGCCAAGCGGGCAATCTGCGGCCCTCCGGGATAGGGTAGAGACAGCATTTTAGCAACCTTATCAAAGGCCTCCCCTGCTGCATCGTCGATCGACTCGCCCAGCAGGGTGTATTGGCCAATTCCCTCTGCCAGCAATAATTGGGTATGTCCGCCCGACACCAGCAGGGCAACAAACGGAAAATCGGGGGCATCCTTCGACAAGAGCGGCGCAAGCAAATGCCCTTCCATATGATGCACGCCAATCGCCGGAACCCCCAGTGCAAAGGCCAGCGCACGCCCAAACAGCGCACCCGTCATCAGTGCGCCCATTAGCCCCGGCCCCCGCGTGTATGCCACGGCATCCAGACTCTGGCGATCGCACTGGCAATCCGCCAATAACTGCTCCAATAGCGGAATCAGCTTGCGTATGTGATCGCGGGAGGCCAGCTCGGGCACCACGCCACCGTATTCTTCATGCAGGGCAATCTGGCTGTACAGGACTTGCCCCAGCAGGCCCAGCTCACTGTCATAAATCGCCAGACCCGTTTCATCACAGGAAGTTTCCAGACCCAGCACACGCATTCAGACACTCAATTTTAGCCCTAGTTGGGCTAGTTTAACGGAATTAAGACCACGGCACCTGTTTTCACGAATCGACCTGAAAATCAGAATGTCGGCTTGCCTCTCTGCTGTCATAGCAGTAGAATACGCAACTTTCCTCTACTCGACCCCTCCGGGAAACAGTAGAAAACCCGATTGAAAGGTATGTCCTGCGGCGTTCTGGCCGGTAGTCATACCGCTCTGAACCCAAAGGCAATGAGGATTTTACATGCCGCAAGTCAAGCTGAAAGAAGGCGAACCCGTTGACGTCGCCATTCGCCGTTTCAAGCGTTCCTGTGAAAAAGCAGGTGTACTCGCTGATGTACGCAAGCGTGAGTTTTATGAAAAACCAACGCAAGAGCGCAAGCGCAAGAAAGCCGCTGCGGTAAAGCGTTATCAGAAGAAACTGGCTCGCGAATCCATTCGCACGGTTCGTCCCTATTAAGGGATAAGCCATTCAGCTAGCAGTCAGCTGACATGCAAGTCTGAGTGTGCCAGATTCAGTGATGCGCTTGGCGCTAATGTTGCCTTAATCACTGAGATTCTGAAGTGTGAAAAAAACAGCGGCTTGCCGCTGTTTTTGCATTTGAGCTGTTTTTCTGCCCGTCACGTAGGCTAGCAACCGGTTTTGAGCGAAACCTTCGCACACGTTATCGCTATTCATATCATTGATTTGTCAAACAGGTACCCACCATGCCCAGTCTCAAACTTACCTTGAGCGATGCCCTGAAAACGGCGATGAAAGCCCGCGAAGCAGAGACAGTGTCGGTATTGCGTTCGCTGCAATCGGCGATCAAACAGATCGAGATCGACACCCGTACCGAGCTGGACGATGCCCAGGTGTTGGGAGTGCTGGAAAAACAACTGAAACAGCGCAAGGAATCCATTACGGCGTTTACTGCCGCTGGTCGTCAGGATCTGGCAGACAAGGAACAGGCTGAAGCCACCATTCTGAGTGGGTTCTTGCCCGCTGCCCTGACAGACAGTGAGTTGGATGCCCTGATTGAAGCAGAAATCCAGTCGCAGGGTGCCAGTTCGGTAAAGGACATGGGCAAAGTCATGAATGCCTTGCGTCCGCAGATCATGGGCAAAGCCGACACAGCCGCCGTTTCCGCGCGGATCAAAGCCCGATTGTCCAGCTGATTATCTGTGACCGATCCCACAATGACCGATCCAGCAGTTAACGCGCCAAACGCGAACGGGCAAACGGATAACCAGCTCACTGGTTCCGTGCCACATGTGGTGGATGCGCGGGGACTTGCCTGCCCCTTGCCCTTGTTACGGCTGAAACAGGCCATGAAGCAACAACCGGATTGCACAGTATTTGAAGTTTACTGTACCGATGCCACCAGCCGCCGCGATATGGCCCGCTACTGTGAGCTGGCGGGGCTGGCGTTTCAGGAGTTGCCGTTTCAGCAGTTGATGAGTCAGCAGCAGGTTTTGGAACAAGACCTTCTTGTGTCTGATTCGCACGCCTTAAACGGTGTCTTATCCTCCAAACCATCATTAACAAATTTGAATGCGGGTAATGAGCTGCACGTACTGTGTTTTCGAGTAAGCCGCCAGGGTTAACTGCTGTTATCGAAAGTGATCGACAGCGATCGACTGGTAACGTTTAGGATGAGCCGATGAACGAAAATCCGCAGAGACTAACGGTGGCATCCCCTCATGCTTTCTACATAAATCACCCACTACTGAAATTTGCCCTACATAAAAACCTATCGCCAGTACAGACCATATCGCGCTAACATGCTACATCAATTGAGAATGCGTCTATCCGTTTGTGTTTAATGCCTTGGCAGTGACACCATGCCATGAATGCTGAACAGGAATAGACCAACATTATTGAATTTAAGCTGTATCTGGCCTGACCGAAAGCCATGTCTCCAATGATGAGAACGATCATGAACCGTACCGAACCACAGGAAAATGAACCCAGCCTTCAGGCTCCTGTGACACCGACTCCAGCCCTGCCCGCCAAAACCGCCGCGAACTTGCCCACAGCGCGGACGGGGGGTGGCTTGCCTGCTGTGTCCATGACCGCCCCAGGAGTCAATCTGGGTGCGTATATCAGTGCGGTTAATCAGATTCCCATCCTGACTCAGGAGCAGGAAAAGGCTCTCGCAGAGCGCTATCACGACGATGGTGATGTCGATGCTGCGCGCCAGCTGGTGATGTCTCATCTGCGCTTTGTGGTACACATTGCCCGCAGTTATTCAGGCTATGGCTTGCCCCAGGGCGACCTGATTCAGGAAGGCAACGTCGGCCTGATGAAAGCGGTCAAACGCTTTGACCCTACCATGAATGTGCGGCTGGTTTCCTTTGCCGTGCACTGGATCAAGGCTGAAATTCACGAATTTGTGATTCGTAACTGGCGCATCGTGAAAGTGGCTACCACCAAGGCCCAGCGCAAGCTGTTCTTTAACTTACGTTCGCTGAAAAAATCCAGCCGTAAACTGACACTGGAAGAAGCCCAGTCAATTGCCGATGAGTTGAACGTCACTGCGGAGCAAGTGCTGGAAATGGAAGGGCGTTTGACCGCGTATGACGCCTCCTTTGAAGCACAGGCGGACGACGATGAAGAAGGCCGCGTGGCACCCGTGGTTTATCTGGAAGACAATCGCTTTGACCCCGCACGGGAAGTCGAGGACGAAGACTGGGAAAATACCAGCAACCGTGCGCTGCATCAGGCTATGAACACACTGGATGATCGCTCGCGAACGATCCTGCAGCGCCGCTGGCTGGACGAAGAAAAATCCACCCTGCACGAACTGGCTGCCGAATATAAGGTGTCTGCAGAACGAATCCGCCAGCTGGAAAAAAATGCCATGGACAAAATCAAACTGGCCATGTCTGCGGGCTAATCCCTTCCGGCGGAAGCCAATAATCAGACGATACAAAAAAATCAGCCTGTACAAACCCGCTACTCATCATAACGCGGGATCAACCCTGTAAATCAGGCGATTGGGGCATCATTAAGGCATACAGCCAGCCCTGTCCCATAGATAACTGAACACGTATTCAGCGTATGGCAGGGTAGCGCGACGACCCTGCCAAATCCATGGAGTCCTGACCATGACCCCTTCAGATCCCCAAATGCGCTTTATGACCTCTCATTTTTTAGCGAGCAATCCGGCGCTAGCAATGGGTGAGGCTTCTATTAATGAAGTTCCTGCCAATACGACTAATGCCCAGCCGGTCACCATCGAACAACTGAATCAGATGGAAGATGCCATGCGGGATGCGCGTCAGTTCCGCACACTGGAAGAAAAAGTTCAGGATTTGAAAGACCAGGGCAAACTCATCACGCCTATAGACGATGAAGACGAAGAATAATGTGTTGCCACGAAGTTGTGCTAAAACGTGGTCAAAACCGTTCTAAGTCTTAAAAAAAAGGTACACTACCCGCCGATCACTGGCGGGTGTGTGTATGTGGGCCTTCATCGCATCAATCAATCTGGCGCTGGCAGTAGCCATGGGAGCATTTGGCGCACATGGCCTTAAATCCATCCTTGATCCTGCGCATCTTTCGTGGTGGCAAACCGCAGTCAGTTACTGGTTTTATCATGCACTGGGTATGCTGATACTGGGGCTGTATCAACGCGGTGCTGATGAGCCCAGTAGGCACCTTTCCAGAATCATTGGCCTATTGCAATGGGGCATTGTCGGCTTTTGTGGTTCGCTATGCGCACTGGCGCTGGGTGCTCCCCGAAGTGTCGGTATGATCACGCCCATCGGGGGCACGCTCTGGCTAGTGGCCTGGGGCTGGCTAACAGTGATTTTGTGGCAAACCCGAACCATTTCCGGCAATCACTCCATGCGTGCAGAATCTGACCTGAGTAACCACTCATCATGACTTTACCCGTCGAGTCCTCCTTAAATCCAGCACATTCCTCGCCTCACGCCGATGAAACGGACACCTCAGTCCAGACACTTAGCCTAATAATTAATGGGAACGCGCATTGTGTTAACGCGCAAACACTGGCCGCATTGGTCGTAGAGCGGCAACTGGCCGGAAAACGCATCGCCATTGAGCTGAATGGGGCATTAGTGCCCAAAAGCCGGTTTGCAACCACTGCCCTGAAAGAGGGTGATCGGGTCGAAATTGTTCATGCGGTGGGTGGTGGGTAATCCGCACCTTAGTTTTACGCCATTTAGCCCCTTGTTGGCCTCAATCGGGCTTCGTTGGCCTTTGTTGGCCCTTCCCTATTGTCAATGTTGCCGTTTCGGAGCCGTTCCATGCCCGTCCAGCCTGATTCTCTCCTTTCTGTATCTTCCAATAACGAAGCGCCCCAGAACAAAGCATCCCAAGCCGTACCCGATACACGCGAGCCAGATTCAGATCACGAGCACGCACATTCCCATGTACACGATGCGTGCTGTCAGCGTGACGACGGTATCACGGGTTCTGCAGAACAGCTTCTGGCCCACGCGGCGCTATTTTGGCCGGATGCCTATGAAGTCAACGGTTGCCTGTTTCTTTTTGATGAGCCTTCATCGGAAGAATGGCAGGATTTACATGAGGGCTGTGATGGCGACCTGACCTCGATGGAAGCCTTATGGAATCATCAGCATCCGGCGCTATATTTTGCCGAGGACCATTTACCGTCCAGAGAACAGCTGCTCTGGTTGTGTGAGCGTTTGCAATCCATCTGGCAATACCGGCTGCAGGCAGGCTTTCCGCATCTGGATATTGAGGTCTCGCTGTATACCGGCGATGCCGATGAGCCTGAAATTACGCTGGAGGAATTCCAGCTTACGGTGTACCAGCATCGTCAGGAGAGCTGATTTTGCTGCAGTTCTGGTCGTGGCCATAGTAGTCATAATCGTCTATATTTTTATTAAGTTAGTTCAGGGTGCTGCCATGAGTCTGCCTTCCCCTAATGGGGATATTCCCCAAATCAGTCGTTCAGCCAATGATCTTCAAAAAGCGGATCATTCAGGAGGCGATGTGTTACGCATTGGCCGTCATGAATTTCAGTCGCGCTTGCTGGTCGGTACGGGAAAATACGCTTCCATGGAGGAAACCGGTCTGGCCGTGGCAGCCAGTGGCGCAGAAATTGTGACGGTGGCCATTCGTCGCAGCAATATTGGTCAGGATCCTTCCCAGCCCAATCTGCTCGATGTGCTCCCGCCTGACCGCTACACTATTTTGCCAAACACGGCAGGCTGTTTTGATGCAGACTCGGCCATTCGTACCTGTATGCTGGCGCGTGAGCTACTGGATGGCCATGCGCTGGTAAAACTGGAAGTGCTAGGCGATACCAAAACGCTGTATCCAAACGTGGTTGAGACGCTGAAAGCAGCCCGCACACTGATCGACGATGGGTTTGAGGTGATGGTATACACCTCCGACGATCCCATCATTGCCAAGGAGCTGGAAGCCATGGGCTGTGTGGCGGTGATGCCACTGGGCAGCCTGATTGGCTCGGGGCTGGGGCTGACGAATCCGCACACTATTTCGCTGATTCTGGAAAATGCCACGGTGCCCATTTTGGTCGATGCGGGTGTGGGAACGGCCAGTGATGCTGCGATAGCCATGGAGCTGGGCTGTGCGGGTGTGCTGATGAATACCGCGATTGCTGCGGCCAGACAGCCGGTGCTGATGGCTTCGGCGATGAAAAAAGCAGTCGAAGCGGGTCGGGAGGCATTTTTGGCGGGACGTATGCCACGTAAGGCCTATGCGCAAGCCAGCTCGCCGCAGACAGGGTATTTTTTCACCTGATTTTAGTACTTTAACGGATGAGAAGAATCCAGGGATGGAGACAGATCTTAGAGCCGGTCACTAAACTTGCTGCACAATGGCCTCACTCTCCACCAACGGCTTGCCCACCATCTGGCTGATGGCCTGAGCAGACAGGCCGTTCTGATACAGCGTTTGACTCACCGCACGCTGGCCCTGTTGCATGCCTTCGGCCAGTCCCTCTGCTTTGCCCTTCGCTTTGCCTTGTTCAATGCCCTCTAACAGTTCCTCGGCATGCGCTTCATCCCGTGCGCAGTCAATCACGCCTTTCCAGTCGCGTCAGCCCCGCTTATTCATACCCGCTTGATCATGCCCATTCTGATCCACTCACAAAAACACGCGCCGCCACTCAGCCAGCCGATCACTCAACGCCTCACCTTGCCGACTCCAGATATCCTGCGAAACAGCCAGCAACTGCGCACCTGCAGCACGTACCACCTGAGCATTTTCGGGCTGCAAACCGCCAATCGCACACACCGGATGCTGACTCTGACTCGTCACCTGCTGGATCAGTGCCAGCAAGTCACTGGGATCTATTCGGGTAGCCAGTGGCTTGGTCCGTGACGGATACACCGCGCCAAAAGCCAGATAAGAGGCACCCTCCGCAATCGCCTGCTCCGCCAGCGCCTGCGACTGATGGCAGGTGCGCCCAATAATCGCATTTGGCCCGAGTCGTTGCCGCGCCTCCGATAGACTGCCATCCCCCTGCCCCTGATGCAGCCCGCACCCCAGCGTCTCCGCCAGCCACAGCGCATCGTTGATGATCAGGGGCACCGGCGGAAGTGCCTCCGAGGCTGCCAAGGTGTGCATTAGCGCTTGAATACTGCGGGCTTCTTCTAGACGACAGGCGTCAGAGACATTTTTTCGGCGATATTGCAGCAAGGCTGGCCGTGCCCGAAGTACCGTCAGCAGCTGTTCGCGATACTGCGCCAGTGGCTGGTCGGGCGTGATGACGTAGAGTCCGACAAGGGCAGAAACCACCGCCTGAGTCAGTCCTGACGGTCTTTGGCAGGATCGGTCAGGCTCAGTTTGCCGCACAGGAAATCCGCATACATTTTCCAGTCGGATTGAAAACTCTGCAGCGGATATTTGAATGTGGCGGGTTTATTTTTTTCAAAAAAGAAATGCCCCACCCAGGCACAGGCATAGCCCGCGACGATGCCTTTTAGCAAAGGCTTGACAGAGCGTTTGCGAATGGACTGCGCCAGGCCAAGTAAGCCCAGCGTGCTGCCCACTGCGTGCAATTGGCGGCAGCGGACGTTTTGATGTTCACCCAGATAAAACTGATAAAAATGATGAGAAGGAATGCGACTGTCCGATTGCGTCGGTGCGAGTATATTTTGAGTATCCATGATGAGTTCCTTGAGGGCAGAAAGCCAGCAGCCATGACGGTGAGTACGAGTGGGAGCGGTAACGTTTCACGGCGAGTCCGTCTGACTATCGCATAGCCAAGGGCATGAGGCAAAACATCTGTGTGTCAGGAGATCATATCGTTCACCGAGCGATTGACGCCGCGCGTTGCTTTTGCCAGCAGGGATTGCCTACGGCGCAACAACCAGCCAATTACCACATGCAACGGCATCGCGAGCACGGCGATCCCACCGACCCATAGGTGTACGGTGTGCATCCATTCGCGCAATTCCATGTTGGCGTAATACAGACCCACGCCACTGATAACCAACAGTGCCATCATGAACAGCGCGATGGCCCCGGTCAGCCGATTGCGTTGACGCAACCAGGCGCTCTGCATGTGAGTGGGCAAGAGACTCCCGAGGATGATCAGGCAAGCAGCGGCCATAATACCATGGGCTTTGATCAGCCAGACCGCCCGTAATTCGGGATCATTCATTTGAATCTGCTGATCCCACCACCACCACACACCCGTGATCGAAATGATCAGCCACACCGCATAGCAACACCAGCGATACCAGAACGAAAGACGGATCGGTTGCAAGCGGGCTAACTGTGTCATTTACGACTCTACATCACTGATCGGCTGGAGCCGACAATTATAGCCTGAGCGCCCAGCATCTGGATGGCCTTCGCGGTAGGATCCTGCATGATCGCCACAACTTTGGTCAGGGCATCGGCCATGACTGCGGTGCGGGCGATGAC
>CAUJHL010000027.1 GCA_963204705.1 Pseudomonadota bacterium
AGACCATATACTTTCCGCAATAACCCGTACAAGCATTCGCTAACCCGAACGAGCCAGCCAGGATGTCGAACGAACAGCTTGCAGATCTAACCCAGCCACAGCGCGATCGGCTCGCGTTCGTGGAGTTGCGCGTGCGCTTCATCGGGGAGATACGCCGCCAGGACTAGGTGACGCGCTTCGGCATCCAGTCCGCCGCCGCATCGAGGGATCTTGCGCTTTACAAGGAATTGGCCCCCGGCAACATCGACTACGACTCCAAGGGCAAGTCCTACATCCTGGGGCCGGACTTCCGGCCCGTATTCGACTTTCCTCCAGAGCGGGTGCTGTCGTGGCTGACCCAGGGCTTTGGCGATGGTGAGCCGATGCGGCTCAAGGCGTGGGTGGCGAGCGAGAGCCCGTCACGGCTCACGCATCCGGATCTGGATGTGCTGGCGAGCGTGACCCGTGCGATTCACCAGGAGTGTCCGCTCGGCATCGAGTACCACTCCATCTCCAGTGGTCGCACCGAGCGGGAGATCGTCCCGTTCGCGCTGATCGACAACGGCCTCCGTTGGCACGTCCGGGCCTTCGACCGGAAGTCCCAAGAGTTTCGGGATTTCGTCATCACCCGGATCAAACGCCCTGTGGTGCTCAAAGGGCAGCCAGTGGCTCCCCACGAGATGAGCGATCAGGACATTCAGTGGACCCGGATTGTCGAGCTGGAGCTGGTGCCGCACCCGGACCAGCCCCGCCCTGAAATTACGGAGATGGATTACGGCATGGTTCGCGGGTCTCTGCGGATGAAGCTGCGTGCTGCCACCGCCGGATACATCTTGCGGCAGTGGAGTGTGGACTGCTCGCCGGACCACAGTCTGCGCGGTTATGAATTCAGGCTCTGGCTGAAAGATCACCTGGCGCTGTACGGCGTCAAGAACGCGCTGCTTGCTCCGGGTTATCGATCGCCAGAGTCACAAAACATCATGGGCAAGGCCGACTGATGCGCGACGCAATCCGTTCGTTTCGGTCAAGGGAAAAACAATGACAACCGTGAACTTGGACTCTTCCGCGCTAACTTCTGCGCTTGAACAGTTACGCCTCAAGCTATTAGATCTCACCGGTCAAAATCGCCTGATTAACTTCAAGCACACTGCTGGCAAGTCACTTCAGTTCATTGAGGGTCATCCCGCAGTGATCTATCAGCGACTGGTCGAAGCAAACAACAAAGCCAGCATCAGCATTCTCGGACTGCCAGAACCATCCAGAGGGGACTGGGTGGAGCGCAACGGTCGCTTACAAAGACCAGAGCCTAGGGAATGGGCCAAGTCCCAAGGGATCTCAACGAGCTACGATATCCCTGGTGTCGGTGAGAGCTCGGATGAATCGAATGTCCGATCACTTATGTACCCGGACGATCTCGCAAAGCACTGCCGCAAGATCGAGCGTGAGGCCACGCTCGCTATTGAGGAAACGGGCGCGAATATGCTGTTCTTGGTGCTTGGATTCTTAGAGTTCCCAGACCAGCGTGACAGCGATAAGACGTTCACTGCGCCCTTGATCAGTGTCCCAGTGTCGCTGCAGAAGAAGGAGATCGCGGGCATCCAGCAGTTCTCGCTCCAGTACACAGGCGACGACATTTCGGAAAACTTATCTCTACGGGAGAAGCTGCGCAACGACTTCGGCCTCGTTTTGCCCGAGCTTGCCGAGGAGCAGATTGACGTCAACGGGTACTTTGCTGAGGTTCAAGCCATCATCAAAAAGCAGCCTGGATTCGCCCTCAAGCACCGCGTCTCCCTGTGCTTGCTCAGCTTCAGCAACATGCTGCTGGTTCGTGACCTGGACCCCACCAAATGGCCTGAGAACGGTGAAGAGAACTCCCTGATCGACCACCCCATTGTCAGAGAGGTGTTCGAAGGACGAGCAGATGACGGCGGAGCTGGACTTAGCCTAGCCGAGGAACACCTGGTGGAAGAAGATCCTGGTGCCAGCATTCCACTGGTCTACGACGCCGACAGCTCTCAGCACAGTGCCCTCATCGATGTCTTGTCACTCAAGAAGAACCTGGTGATCGAAGGCCCACCGGGAACAGGTAAGTCTCAGACCATCACGAACTTGATCGCTGCTTGCCTGGCTGACGGCAAGAAGGTGCTCTTCGTTGCGGAGAAGTTGGCGGCTCTTGAAGTCGTAAAAAACCGTTTGTCATTGGCTGGCCTCGATCCGTTTGTTCTTGAGCTGCACAGCAACAAAACCAACAAGAAGCGAGTCTTAGAGGAAATTTCTAAGCGAACCACCTTCAGGCCCAACCACCCCAATGACCTTCCCCGTCTGCAGCAGCAACTGGAAGCGCACCGCCAGGATCTCAAAGCCTACACAGACCTGATCAACTCCATCGCGCACAACGCGTTTGGTTTGACGCTGCATCAGATCATGTGGAGAGCCGAGAAGCACCGCCAAGGTATGAGCAACGAAGAGAGCATGCTCAGCCAGATCAGTATCGGCGATGCAACTCAAATTTCCGATTTCGAGTTCGGTCGGCGCATGGACTATCTGGGTTACCTTGGCTCCCAGTACAAGTCGGTCGGTGGCTTTGACGCAAGCTGCACTTTCTGGGGCTTCTATCCCGAGCGCCTCATACCCGGAGAAGAAGTCAAACTCACCCAGCTATTTGAAGCAGCAGATGAGTGGGGCCAGGCCTTGGTAGATGCTTCTAAGCACTACTCGCAAGTGCTCGGAGGCCGCGTCCACAACCTCTCACTGGAGTTCAGCGGTGAGCAATTGGCCGTACTCAAGAAACTGCTTGAGACGGCCAATCAGCAATTACCGCTGCACCTCATCCCAGGATTCTTTGAGGACGACGAGACAGGAGCCAAATCCGCTCAGGCACTTGAGGCCTTCGCCAAACAAGTCGAGCAGTTCCACAGTCTCGAAGGGGCGGTCAAAACCGCTCTGAAGCTCGAATCCAGCGTCACAAAGTCATGGACAGATGACCTCAAGGGCTTGCAGCGAATCGCAGGGAGCTTGGGCGCAGAGCTGGGCACGCTCAACGAGCTTCGCACCCTGTATCAACAACTGGTTGAGACGGCAGGCAAGCTTTCGACGGCCAACGCCAATTTGGTAATGTTCCTGAGCGAGAAGAAGATCCCCTACAACGGATCGACGCAGAAGCTCGAGCAGTTGCTCGGATTTACCGATCTCGTGCTAGATGCCCCAGAGGAGCATTTCCATCTCCAGACGCCTGGACTGACTCGCGATGGCGCAATCCAGGCCCTTGATCAGTTGCATGCCCTCCAGGAAGAGTGGACCGGTCTTGAAAAAGAACTCGGGGATTCGCTCTATGTGGACACCTTGCCGCATGAAGGAGATATCAAGCAAGCCATCCTGACCCTGCGAGAAGGCGACGCGTGGTACCGCATCTTCCAAGGTAGGTGGCGCAAGGCGGTAGCGCTGCACAAGGCACTCCAACGCACCAAGCTCAAAATGCCTGGCCACAAGCGATTGGAGCAGCTCGAACAAATCGTCAAACTGCTGGGCCTCAAAGACCAGTGGAAGTCCTCGCCTACCTGGACGCAATTCCTCGGCTTCCCCGCGCCAGCGACCCCCTCGCCATTGGAAGGTTACCTTGCGCTGGCGAAATGGAATCGGGGTATCAAAGTTGCCTCAGAGGATATTCAAGCCGTCCTGATCGACCCAATCAGCTTCACCGCCGACCAAGCCCGCGCCTTGCGCCGGGAATTCTCGACGGTCAAGCTGGAGATCACGTCCGCCATCGCAGCAGTCAAAGACATCAACGCCAAGCTCAAACGCCTGTCTGAATTCAGCGGCAGCAATCTAATCGACAAGGTGTTGGAGAATACCGGTGAATTCACAGAAGCCCTCGAAGACCGATTAGAATGGCTTGAGTTGGAGGCGCGCAGCCAGGCAACATTCACCCAAGTGATTACTGGATGCGACGCGGCCTTGGAGCGCTGGTCGCTGAAGTCACAGATTCAATCCAATGCCCGCGTCAAATCGCTACTGGGCGATCTCTATCTGGGCCTGGACACGGACTGTTCGACCGCCATCGAAGCGCTGTCTTTCGGTCAAAGCATCGACGGTCTCAATTTGTCGCCGCAGGTCAAGTACAAGCTGCGCACCGGGCATCCGATTGAAGCCTGTAGAACTCTGGTTGCCGCACTGGAACCTGTCCATACGGGATGGAAGCAGGTTGAGAGCTTAAGCAATGCTCTGTCACAGTTCGGGAAGTTCGAGCTGGACACCTGGACCGGCGCACCAGCAGACGAGGACTTGGAGCTGTTTGCCAGCGCCCTGCATGGCGCAGTTCAAAAGGCAGTCGAAGACAAGGACCTGCTGATTCCTTGGTCCCTTTACCTGACTCGCCGCAAAGAGGCCAACGAGCTGACCTTGTCAGAGTTCGTGGATCTCCTTGAGAGAAAACACATCAAACCCGACGAATTACCGGGCGCCTACGCCTACTGCACCTACAGCACAATCACTCGGGAAGCTTTCCGCAACATCCCACAACTTGGGCGCTTCACTGGACTCAAACACAACCAGATCCGCGACGAGTTCAAACGACTGGACAAGGAGATCATTGCTCTACGTGGCAAGGCAATCGCCTACGAATGCACTCGCAAGGCCTCTCCGCGTCCCGGCAGAAACGGTGCACGCGTTGACGATCGCACTGAGATGGTTCTCCTGAACTACCTCATGCCTCAGCAACGCCCACGCATGCCTGTTCGGAAAATCCTCACCCGAGCTGGTGGGTCGATTCAGGCGCTCAAGCCCTGCTTCATGATGGGACCGCAAGCTGTAGCGCAATACCTGGCTCCAGGGGTCATCAAGTTTGACCTCGTCATCATGGACGAAGCATCCCAGTTGAAGCCCGAGGAGGCGATCGGCTCGGTCGCCCGTGGTGGTCAATTGGTGGTGGTTGGTGATCCGAAGCAGCTGCCCCCGACGTCGTTCTTTTCTCGAATGACACAGGACGGTGACGGTGATGACGATCACTTCACCATCACGGATGCCGAGAGCATTCTGGATGTTTGCTCATCGCAATTCAAGCCAACTCGCTCGCTGCGCTGGCACTACCGCTCACAGCATCATTCGTTGATCGCCTTTTCAAACCACAGCTTCTACAGTGGCAACCTGGTGATCTTCCCCTCACCGTATGGACAGGGCGGCAAGCTTGGTGTGCGCGCCGTCTATCTTGCCGACGCAATTTACGAAAACCAAACCAATCTGCGAGAAGCTAAGCGGGTCGTAGATGCAGTCGTTGAGCACATTTCAACTCGCACCAACGAGTCTCTTGGCATCGTCACGCTGAATATCAAACAGCGAGACTTGATTGCTGAACTGCTGGAAGAAAGGCTGAAATCAGTTCGTGGTGCCGACTCCTACCGGGACCATTGGGCGTCCGAGGGTCAGCCCTTGTTCATCAAGAACCTAGAAAACGTGCAAGGTGATGAACGCGACGCCATCATCATCTCAACGACTTTTGGCAAGCCACCAGGGTCCAGTGCTGTTCGTCAGAACTTTGGCCCGATCAGTCGGCAAGGCGGCTGGCGTCGACTGAACGTCCTGTTCACCCGCGCCAAGAAGTCAATAGCCCTGTACACCTCCCTTCGTCCCGAAGACATCGTGATGGATGGCACTACTCCGAATGGCACCAAGGCGCTACGCAATTACCTCGAGTACGCTCGCACAGGTTCGTTGCCAACCATCGAGGAAACAGGTCGCGAGCCAGACAGTGATTTCGAAATCTCGGTCATGGACATGCTCAAGATGCGTGGTTATGATGTAACTCCCCAACTTGGCGTAGCAGGATACCGCATTGACATAGCCGTCAAGCACCCAGACGCACCAGGCTCATATCTGGCAGCGATCGAATGCGACGGTGCGACCTACCACTCGGCCTTGTCAGTTCGCGACCGTGATCGCATCCGTCAAGAGATCCTCGAGTCGCTGGGTTGGCGTGGTCGCATCTGGCGCATCTGGTCAACGGACTGGTTCCGCACCCCACGACAGGAAACCGAGAAGCTCATTAGCTTCCTTGAGGATCTGCGCGAGAGCTGGAAGCCTGAGCACGCCTCTGGCGAGGCCTGGATCGAAGAATGTCAGGGGCAGGACCGACGATCTCCCCCGTGATTGAAGTAATTAATTGAGCCGGTCGAGAACGCCGCACAAGCCGAAATTGAGCGTGAAGCAGTCAACTCCGTTCTGATCGTCACCGAAGATGACCTAGAGGTCGACGTCGGGGATGTGGTTCGCTACGTGGATCTGTCCCAGCCGAACGATGTGTTGACGGTTCAGATCACCAGCGGCAAGGATGATTTCTCCAACGGCATCGTGAATGAAAGCCGCCCTCTCGCGCAAGCCCTTCTAGGCGCAGTTGTTGGTGACCAGGTATCTCTTCATATTGCTGGTAGCGCATCCAAGACTTTTCAGATCGTTGAAATTGTCCGATCGAAAACGTTACCCAAAATCAATTGAAGCCTTACAGCATACATAAACAGATAAAGCCAATGGCCAAGACACTTGAAGCCCACGACAAACTGATCCGGGAGATCTTCGAAGGCAGCTACCAGTTCGAGATTCCGGACTACCAGCGCCCCTACGCCAGGACAACCGAGCAGGCCACAGAGCTGTTCGATGATCTGTACTCGGCGATGCAGGATGCGCGTGTCTCGGGGGCCAGCCGCTGGACTGGTCGCAACAGCGCGCGCTGGTTGCCGCCAAAACATGACCCCGGTACCTGCGCCAGCCAACCGCCTACGGGCGGTTTTTTTTCGTTCTTCGCGCTCCCGGTCGTGCCAAGTCAGCAGTTTAAAAACGCCACGCGCAAACCCGCGCCAACACTGGCGCTCCGGGCAAGAAAAAACCCAACCGAGAACGGTTGGGTTTTTGATATTGGTGGAGATGGCGGGATTTGAACCCGCGTCCGCCAGGACTACGCTCACGACTCTACATGCTTAGTCTCGGTCTATTGCTTTAACCAGCAGCGACCCGACCAACAGGGTGCTGACAGCGATCCGCTGGATTTGACATCAGGCCACGCGGCACTGCCCGATGCGGTTCTGTATGCGTGCGCTTCGTCCGGGCCTGTTGACTACAGACATTCAACAGGGGCGGAAGTCAGCCCTTAGGCTGCCAGAGCGTAGGTTTCGTCGTTTGCGACTAGTTTAATACACAAGGTATTTACGAGAGATCGTGCGCTCTCGGCATGCATCGACGAGTTTCGTTACCGGCGTCGAAGCCAGAACATCCCCGATGATCGCTCAGTATAGCGAATTTTTACCGAAAGAGACCGGCAATTTGTAACGAATTGCAGTAGGGAATGCCTTCCACATGAGCGCGCACCCCTACCCTTTTGGTACTTCGCCTTAACGGATAAAGGCCCATGTGTCGCCATCACTGTGTGCCTCACTGTAGGCGTAACCGCCACCAGTGAACTCCTTTATTTTTTCGGGCACTGCCACACGCTCCCGCACGATCCAGGCAGCCATTTGGCCACGGGCTTTTTTGGCAAACAGGCCAACGGTACGGTATTTGCCATTTTTTTCATCGAGAAACGCCGGGCTAATCACGCGTGCCGTCAGCGCCGGTGTGAGCGCCGCCTTGCTGTATTCCTGTGAGGCCAGATTGATCACAATAGGCTCAGGATGCAGGGCATGGTCATTGAGCTCGGTCATCAGTGATTTGGCCAGTTGTTCGCCCCAATAGTCGTAGAGGGTAGTGCCCTTCTTGGTTGCCAGTCGCGTACTCATTTCCAGCCGATATGCCTGCAGCCGATCCAACGGCCGAAGGACACCATACAAACCGGACAAAATGCGCAGATGCTGCTGGGCGTAGTCATGGTCTGCAGCACTAAACGTCGCCGCCTGGAGGCCGTCGTAAACATCGCCCGCAAAGGCCAGTATCGCAGCGCGGGTGCAGGCTTCAGCAGGAATGCGTCGCCAGTCCTGATAACGCTGTGCATTCAGATCGGCAAGTTTGGTACTGATACTCATGAGTTCACTGAGCTGGCTGGGGCTGAGTTCGCGTAGCTCCCGAATCAGCGCGGCACTCTCGCTCATAAAGCGGGGATCCGTCAGCGGCAGTGCAGGCACTTCCGAGTGATAATCCAGTGTTTTGGCAGGGGACAACAGCACAAGCATCCGGTCACTCTCCACGTCAGTCGTTGGCCCAGGCACTGGCCGATCGCGGCATAGTGTAAATGAAAAAACCCCTTCAGGCTGCGCCCTCTGTCAGTGCAGCTGACCGGGCAGGCTTGCTATAGTCTCGCCTTTCAATAACAAGGGACGCATGGTCGTCTCCATAACACTGAACGTCGACGCACAAGGGGCAGCCGCATGACCTATTTACTGGCACTGGATCAGGGAACGACTTCCAGCCGCGCTATCGTTTTCGATGACAAGGGGAATCCCTGCGGCATGGCGCAGCGTGAAATCACCCTGGGCACGCCGCAGCCGGGCTGGGTGGAACAAAATGCTACCGAACTGTGGAATACCCAGATTGGGGTGGCCCAACAGGCGATCGTCAGTGCCGGGCTGCTGGCTCAGGACATTGCGGCGATCGGCCTGACCAATCAGCGGGAAACCACCATCGTCTGGCACCGCAAAACTGGGCAGCCGATAGCTCCGGCGATTGTGTGGCAGGATCGTCGTACCGCCGACTGGTGTGAACGCCTAAAAGCCGCAGGTCATGAGGCGCTCATTTCCCGTAAAACCGGCTTGCGTCTCGATCCTTATTTTTCGGCGGGCAAACTGGTGTGGTTACTCGATCATGTCCCGCAGGCACGTGAAATGGCGGCGCGGGGAGAGCTGGCTTTTGGCACGGTGGATAGCTGGCTGCTGTGGAATCTGACGCAAGGTCAGCGGCATGTGATCGACGTCAGTAATGCCTCACGGACGCTGATGCTGAATCTGGAGACCTGCCAGTGGGACGACGAGTTGCTGGCGCTATTTGATATTCCCCGATCCCTGTTGCCCGAAGTAGTGCCTTCCGGTCATGCGGTAGGCGAAACCGCCGATGGTCTGCTGGGGCGGCGTATTCCTTTGACGGCGGCGATTGGCGACCAGCAATCGGCGCTGTTTGGTCAGGGCTGTCATTTGCCCGGTATGGCAAAAAACACCTACGGCACCGGCTGTTTTATGTTGATGAATACCGGCAGCACGCTGCGGGCCAGTCAACACCAGTTATTGTCCACCATTGGCTGGAAAGTGGGCCAATCGCCTACCCAGTATGCCCTCGAAGGCAGCGTATTTATGGCCGGAGCGATTGTGCAATGGTTGCGCGATGGTCTAGGCATTATCCAGACCAGTCAGGATGTGGAAACCCTGGCCAGTCAGGTTGCGTCCACCGAAGGCGTGGTGCTGGTGCCAGCCTTTACCGGACTGGGAGCGCCCTATTGGGACACAGAAGCCCGTGGCATGCTGACGGGCATGACCCGTGGAACGAATAAGAGCCATATCGCGCGGGCAGCGCTGGAAGCCATTGCGTTTCAGGTATCCGATGTACTCGAAGCCATGCAGCAGGACGCCCCTACGCCGCTGACGGAACTTAGGGTCGATGGGGGTGCCAGCGGCAACGACATGCTGATGCAGTTTCAGGCCGATTTGCTGGGTGTGCCGGTGCTACGGCCGGTTGTGCGGGAAACGACAGCGCTGGGGGCGGCACTGATGGCGGGGCTGGGTGCCGGGGTGTTTGATTCTGTTGAGCAGTTGGGCAATCTCTGGCAGCTCGAACGCTGTTTTGAACCACGTATGTCTGCCGATGAGCGTGCCCAGCGGGTGCAGCACTGGCATCAGGCAATCGCACGGGCTCGGGGTCAGCTGGACCACGCCAGCCTGAATCATTAATTCCAGGGGAGAATGGCACCGTGCCGCCCGACGTGGGCAGAAGGTGCCATGATCCCGATAAAGTCCCTTGTAATCCCGTTTAAGTCCTGTCTAGCTCTTGCCTAAGTCTGCGCAAGCCCGGACTCAATCAGCCATCCACCATGTCCAGCCTCTCTACCGCCCGCCGCAACTGGGTTTCCAGTGTCTCCAGCACCGCAAGGCGTGCCGTGTACTTGTCGTCGGTGGCAATGACGTGCCAGGGAGCAACCGGCGTGTTGGTGTGCGCCAGCATGTCCGCAACGGCCGTTTGATACTGCTCCCATTTTTCCCGATTACGCCAGTCTTCAGGCGTGATTTTGAAGTGTTTGTGCGGCTCGGTTTCCCGTGCTTTAAAACGGCTTAATTGTTCGTCATTGCTGATCGCGAGCCAGATTTTGACGATGATCACGCCATGCTGACAAAGCTGCTGTTCAAAGGCGTTGATTTGCGTGTAGGCGCGTTGCCATTCCGCCGGCGAGGCGTACTGCTCGACCCGCTCTACCAGCACACGCCCGTACCATGAGCGATCGAAAATGGCCATGCCAGCCGCATCGGGAAGCCGCTTCCAGAATCGCCACAAATAGTGATGTCGCAGCTCATGCGGTTCAGGCGCTGAAATGCTGTGAATCTGATATTCCCTCGGATCCAGTCGGGACACCACCCGCCGGATGGCGCCCCCTTTGCCCGCCGCATCCATCCCTTCCAGCACCAGCAGCAGCGGACGATTGCCGCGCTCTCGTATCAGGGCGGTGCAGCTTTTTTGCAGCCGTTTGAGTCGGGCTTTATACAGCTCCTTTTCCATGCGCACACGGGAGGGACTCAGTAACGCGGCGGGAATATCCGATGCAGGCAGGTTGATCGGCATCGTGCCGGCGGAGTCACTCTCACTGGTGGCAACCGGTGCCGTAGACTGCTGCAATGCCTCCAGCACCAAGTGGGCGAAGCTAATATCCCGTTGTTCCGGCAGCTCAGAGTCGATCGTGATCCAGTCACGGCCCAAATGATGACGCAGGCGCTGCAAACCGTCGTACTGGTCGCGTTCACGCCAGTCCAGGCCATGCAACTGTTGCCAGTGCAGCAAGCCCTTATCCAGATTATCCAGCCGCTTTTGCAGGCTTTTCCAGCTCAGGTCAAACCAGCACTTGACGATGATCATGCCTTCATCGCGCAGTCCCTGTTCAAAGGATTCCAGGGTCGCCATTTCCCGTTCAAACGCCTCCTGGCTCATCCCCTCCGGGTCACGCCCGCCTTTCATACGCGCGCGAAGCAAATCCCCATACCAGTTACTGAATAGGATTTTTAATTCACCCGCTGCGGGGAGATCCCGAACATAAGGCCGCCACAAGGGATACTGTCGTTGCAACGGTTCAGGCGCACGGGCGCACACCTGCAACAGTCTGGGATCACTCCATTCCCGCAATTGCATTAATGCCTCTCCTTTTCCGGCCAGCTCAATACCGGACATCAAAATCACCACCGATCGGCGGGCGGGGATAGGCAATGCGGGCGGAGAATGCACTGCGGGCTGACTGGTTTTAAGTGCATATTGTGCGGCGATCAGCGACACGCTGAGGCTAAGCGGGATCTTTTCTGCAGTTTCTGGAATCGGTGGAGTCACTGTTTTCTTTTGTGGTTGAGTGGCCATGCTACGGATCCTTCAGGCATGTTTCGGGGGTGCTTGATCACCTAACGCTATACCTGGGCGATGAATCTGTATAGAGGACATGTGTTGGAAGACTACATTCCTACACCGAGGATGAATTGTGACGCCTTGCAAGGTCGGGTATGCTTGCTGCGACTCTTTTCCGCCTGTTTCAGACAATGACTCATACTCTCCAAGATCTTGAAAATACCCTGAATCGCTATCAGTCTATGGCGTTTCATACTGACCCACTGGTTGCACAAAAGCTGGCCGAGATTACCAAGTGGCAAAAAGCCCGATTAGCCCTGACCAACCAGCCTTTATTTACCGCAAAAGGCCACGAACTGATGGCCGCCTACTTCCTGAATCGGCTCTATGGCGGACCCAATTTTGATACCTTGCATAGTCAGATTTGCAAAGCGCTGCCCCTGATGCACCGTGTGGAAAAAATGGTGCCCAAGGCCGCTCTGGAGACCAGTTTTCTCGGTGTAGAGCTGTCGGTTTTGTCGGTAGAACTGGATGAAGCACTGGCCAAATTACTCATTGCCAATAGCCACACGGGCCAACTGACCGCAGAAACCATGCGCCAGCTTTATCTACAGGCAAATCAGCAAACCCAGCGAGCGCACCAGATGGATTTACTGGATCAACTAGGGGCACGTCTGGAAAAATTTGGCAAATCCTTTGTCATCACGACAGCCTTCAAAATGGGCAAAGGCTCTGCCTACAAGCGCGGTTTGAATGACTTGTACGATTTTGCTGGAGAAGGCTTTGCCGCGATGAAACCGCTCAAATCCGTAGAGTCCTTTATCCATACGTTTACGGCTTCCGAACGCGCTATGATTGACCGCGTGCATGCGGGCGATCCTGAGCCCTTTGGCCCAGCGAACCACCCTGCCCTCAATCCCTGAGGGTTTATTACTAACTATTTGTTTCTGATTGTTTTTTCTTACTGATCGTTTCTAACCGTTTGTTTCTAAACGTTGTTTTTGACTGTTTTGTCCTGATAGCTTTGCACCATCCCCATGCTGGAGTTTGCCATGTCTTCGCCTACCGACCCCACCCGGCCCAGCCTGCCGACGATGGTGAATCCTAAGCCCACCACGGAATCAGAAGCCCCTACGCCCGCTGCCGTTCACTCCTTGCCAGGGGCTGGCAGCCCATTTTTTCAGGGTGAATTACCAACGGGAACCCCTCAGGGACAACAGCAGACCTTGCCCGGCCAGCTTTCCCACACGACCGGCAGCACCGCCCAGCCAATCAATCCATCAGGTGAAACCACGCATTTTGGCTATCAAACGGTACGCCGCGAAGATAAGCAGCAAAAAGTAGCCGAAGTCTTTCACTCAGTGGCCAGTAAATACGACCTGATGAACGATCTGATGTCCTTTGGCATACATCGGCTGTGGAAGCGTTTTGCGATTGGATTGTCCGGAGTTCGTCGAGGGCAGCATGTGCTGGATATCGCAGGGGGCACCGGCGATCTGGCAAAGGCTTTTAGCCGTGAAGTCGGCGCAACCGGCAAAGTCGTGCTCTCCGACATCAATGAATCCATGCTTGCCGTCGGGCGCGATCGGCTGATAGACGCGGGCTGCAGCAATGTCGAGTGTATTTTGGCCAATGCTGAAACACTGGAACCTTTTGCTGACAATAGTTTTGATCTGGTCACGATCAGTTTTGGCCTGCGCAATGTCACTGATAAAGACGCCGCACTGCGCAGCATGTATCGGGTGCTGAAACCGGGTGGCCGTTTGCTAATACTGGAGTTTTCCAAACCGGTATTTGAACCACTGTCCAAACTGTACGATATGTACTCATTTACCGCTTTGCCCCTGATGGGAAAACTGGTCGCCAACGATTCCGAAAGCTACCGTTATCTGGCGGAATCCATCCGCATGCACCCGGATCAGCGTACCTTGCGGCAAATGATGGAAGCCGCGGGCTTCACGGGCTGTGATTATCATAATCTGACCGGCGGTATCGTCGCTCTGCACCGCGGATTTAAATGATTTTCCATCTGGGGTGAATTCTTGCGGCAATCCACGAAACATGTTTTGTCGCGCAGAGTAGCGGTGTATTTTTTGTCTTAGTAACTCGCGTCTGGAGCCTATCATGTTGACCGTTCTTGCCCTGACCGCGCTGGAAGGCTCCCTGAATACTGCCATGGATCTGGATGCCGCCACGCGGGCAGGTTTTGACCGACTAGCTGGCAAACGCATCCGCGTGGTGGTGCGCTCGCCAAACCTCAGTGTGGACGTGGACTGTGATACCGGAAAAATACGGCTGGCCCCTACTCCCTTGCAGGCAGGCCCGGCCAGTGAACGAGAATCCCATCGTCCCAGCCTGTTTGAACAGCGTCCTTATGATTCACAGCTCGCCGTGCAGCCTGCAGACCTCACGATCACTGCGCCGAATCTGGTCGCCCTGACGTCCCTATTACTCAGTGAACCCGGGCAAACCGGCAATGTACCGGTAGAGGGCGATGTCTCTCTACTCTTTGCCATTCGCACACTGACCTCAAGCATGCAACCTGCTCTGGCTCCGCTGTTGATGCCCGTCATTGGCCCCGCCGCCGCTGGAGAGGCACAGCGCTGGCTGAAACGTTCGTGGACTCAGTTGCGAAGTACCATGAACAACTCACGCGAACGGCTGGAAGAAACCCTGACCGAGGACACGGGCCTGTTTGCACCACGTTGGCAAGTCGACCGCTGGAGTCGTCAATTAAGAGAGCTGGGAACAGAGATTGAACGCAGTGAAGCACGGCTTTATCGACTAGAACAGCAACAGCAACAGCAACAGCAACAGCAACAGCAACAATAGCTTAAGTCCCTAAAGCCTTAGCAGTACGGCGATGCTGACCGGCAAAAGACACACCTGATAGGAAGCCCCGCATGATTCCGCATTTCACGCGCATCCTGGAACTCTGGCGAATCGCAGCCCACTACCGGCTGGATAGCCTGTTGCCAGAGGACCAGATACCGGAATCTGCCCGACCACTGCAGCGTGTGATCCGCAGTCATTATGCGGCCTGGCTAAATGCCGATACTGAACATCCGCTACGCCTTAAGCAAGCCCTGGAAGACATGGGCCCGCTGTTTATCAAACTCGGACAATTACTGTCCACACGCCGTGATCTGATCCCGCCGGGATTATTGGAGCAATTGGTCTATTTGCAAGATCGTGTCAGCCCCTTCCCCACGGAACAGGCGGTAGCGGAAATTGAGCGGGCCCTGCAAGCCCCTCTTTCCACCCTGTTTGCCCGATTTGATCAACAGCCGCTTGCCGCAGCGTCCATTGCCCAGGTTCATACCGCAGCCTTACACGATGGCCGTGAAGTCGTCGTCAAAGTGGTTCGTCCTGGCATCCGTGAACAGATTCTCCGCGACTTTGACATTTTGATCTGGCTGGGTGGCCAGTTAGAAGAACGTCTCGAAGCCGCACGGGCCGTGCATGCGCTTCGGGTCATACAGGATTACCGACAAGTCATCCTGAACGAACTGGATCTCACGCTCGAAGCCGCCAATACCCGCCAGTTTCGTCATAACTTTTTAGGCTCTCGCCTGCTCTACGTCCCTGAAGTGTATTGCGATACGCCAACCGTGATGGTCGCCGAACGTATCACCGGCGTGCCAGTGTCAGAAAGTGTCACTTTTGAACAGTTAGGCATGGATCGTGCCCAATTGGCCGAAAAAGGACTGACGATTTTTTTCACGCAGGTGTTTCGTGACAATTTTTTTCACGCTGATATGCACCCCGGCAATGTCTTTGTCGAAACCCTTAACCCCTCTGACCCACGCTTCATAGCACTGGACTGTGCCATCGCGGGGGAGCTGTCCGAATCCGATCGCCTCACCGTTGCCCGCATGCTGCTGGCGGTGATGAATAGCAACTTTTCACAGCTGATCCAGATCGTCCATCAGGCAGGCTGGATACCCGGCAATACCGACCAGCACGCGCTGGCACGCGAGATGAAACGCGTGGTAAGCCCCATGATTTCCAAGCCCATGGATCAGCTGGACTTTGCCGGCATCTTGCTGCAAGTGTTGGATATTGCCCGGTATTATCATCTCGAAATCCCCCCGCAGCTCATGTTATTGCTCAAAACCCTGGTTCATGTAGAAGGTCTGGGGCGTGACCTGTACCCACAACTGGATATCTGGAAACTGGCCAAGCCCATACTGACAGAATGGGTCAAAGAACGACTGCATCCGTCACGTTTGTATCAGGATTTCAAGACACAGGTGCCCAATATGCTCATGGGGGCGAGTGATTTACCCGCCCTCATCACCGACAGCCTGGATGGCTTGCGCAAACAGGCCAGCCTGCAGGAGCAGCAGTTAAAGGAAATGCAGGAAATACGACGAATCGTAGAAAGGAATGCCAAAAGGAACAGGCTGCAGATGCTTTTGATTGCCATCCTATTGATCGTGTGGCAGTTTTCGCCGGCACTCAGTGTTGTGCCGGCATTAGTCATGATGGTCTTAATACTGGGGAGTTAAATATCACTGCGTGATCAGTTACGGCAGGCCAGAGGGCGATAGCGGGCCTCGAGCGTGCCGGGGATACAGGTCCAGGTAGCGCCGCCGTCGGCAGTCTGATACATAATGTTTTGACCCGATGCACGACCGGTGGTCATTGTTGCTGTCACAGTACCGGCAGGATACGTGCCAGAAATTGTATCTAAAAGACTCGAATATTTTCCTACTACGGTGGCACTTAATTCACCTTCAACAATAGGGTTATTAGGAGCTACCAAACGGGTAGGCCATTTACCATGCTGCCAAGCAAATTCGTTCAAAGTAGTCTTTAATCCCATACTTAGGGTAATCGCTTCCGTAACCTGGGACCGGGTTATGTAATCCTGGTAGGAGGGAACCGCAATGGCAGCGAGAATACCAATGATCGCAACCACGATCATCAGCTCAATTAAAGTAAATCCCTGGTTCTGTTTCATGTTCAGACTCCTTTCACTATTTCTAGCAATCGGCATGCCAAAACTACTAAAACATGAAGGACAACATTACTCTTTCCAAGGGTTTAAAGGGATGGCTGCGAGAAACCGATTCTGGCGGTCAATAAGGGCAGTGATGTCGACCTCAATGCCCTTAACTGGGACGTAAGCGTCAGCAGAGGGGAAATTCTGTAAATACGCATGAACCTTTTTTGGGGGATTGTATTGTGTTAACTCGGTTAATGAATGCTTGGCCTGCTGTATATTTTTTGCCTTCTCGTTAAGCGTAACAAACGCTTCAGGCTTTCGAGCGAGACTGACACCATCAAATATCTCCGCTTCTTTCTGCTTTTTCATGACCACAGGATCGGGGGAATAGCTCGCCCCAATCCATTGAGGCCCAGTAAACAGATGTAATTTAAAAGGAGACTTAAGTGTACTCCAGTCTTTCGAATCAATATCTACGGGACGTATGAGCTCAAAATCGTCAATAACGTACACCAGCCATGCCGGACGTCCCTGGTACATGGTATACAAACCATAAGTATAAGCGGTGAGTTGAACGGATAAAATGACAGCCATGTCGAACAAAAATCTGAATCGTTCGTGCTTGAACACGACAAATGTCAACAGTGGGCCTAACACCAGGTCGATCGCCAACAGCAACCAGTATATAGATGTCACTCCGGCGGCATAGTCCAACGGAGAGGGGTACCACACTTTAAAAACCAGAAAAAGTGCAAAACCCAATAGTACACAGGAAAGCAAAAAATGAAGACTAAAAGCATATGCGCGCTGAAGAAAAGTTACATTCTCGCTCACTCTGATCGGCTCCATAACAAAAAATCCAACACATCCCTGGGGATGTATCACAAAAAAAATTATTTTGCATAGCGGGCAAGAAGGAATTCTATCCTAAACAAGCCTGCCCTGACATGAGGACAAAAAATTACATAAGCTTAGGGCCAAAAGCAAGAACAAGCCCATTCATGATGGATTTTTTTATAAATCTTATCTTGAACAGCCAGCGGCACTTTAGCTTAAGTTAAACTTACATCTATTGAAAGTGTACAAATGACAGGAATCGATATTCTAATCGCTTAATCACCCAAATTATTTATAAAATGACTTCAGAAGATGATAAAAATCTTAATTACCAATTAATTTACGAAGTTTTAGCTGATTACATATTTCATCCATGCCGCCCTTAACCTCACAGAATTTGGATAAGGTTTGGTTAATACTATTAAGATATTTAGTTCTATCCGGGATAACTCGCTCACTCTGATCAACCAATAATTCATCGGCTTTGGCGAAATTCCCTTCAGCATAGTAAATAGCTATCTTTTGATACATAAGACCGGCATTTTGGCTTTCATCAATATACCACTCCGCTATCTTATTATATTTATTGGCAGTCTTTGCATCTCCATTAAACATCATTGCACCATATGCATAAGTCACATATGCACCGCCAAGCTGCAAAGAACTGAGAGGAAAATTATTAATTTTTTGCTTACCATCAGCCATCTCATGAAATTTTGGAAGGGCATAAAATACACCTTCCATATAATTCATTCCCTCTTTATCTCCAGAGCTTATCAATCCATTGGCATAAAGTAATTGATCAGCAACTTCCAGCCCTCCGTGGCTTTTGCGATACTTTTCAATCTCTAAAAAAAATAAATCATATCGCTGTTGAGTTAAGAGGCTGTAAAGGTAGTTGTAGCGGGCAATTGCAGACTCTGGATGCTGGTGAAAAGCCCAATTCCATAAGCTAAGATCTGACGACCACAACCGCGAAATAGAGTAAGAAGTAACTGCAGCTACGAGACACCAGCATCCTATTAGTCCTACCAGCAAATAACTTACTAGCTTTAGTCTAATTTTGACTAGATCGGCTACTTGCTCCCAAGGAAAAATAACAACAGAGCAAATAAAAAATGCCAACGGCAAGGTCAGAAACCTGTCATGAATAATATTTCCAGCGGTACTAATCGGAATAAGATGCAACACCAACGCCAATGGAATGAGACCTGTAAGAAACATCCATGCAGAGCATAAATCCTTTCGAACCGCGAGCCAAACTGAAGCCAGAACGAATGCGCCAGCAAACCCAGCTTTTAACTGTCCTAATGTAGAAGAAAAATCAATCTCTTCAAAAGGGTGCAAAGCACTGACAGTTCTAAACGGCATAAACACGTCTTGAAAAGATAAAGCCAAAGCGTGTAAAGGTATCCATTTAGTTAAAATATCCTCGTAATATGCACCGGATATGTTTTGCACATATACAGCTCCAGTAGATAAATAACGAATGCATAAACAAACAATTCCTGTAATTAGCAACCCACACCACAACATAAAGTAATCACGTAGAATTTTAAATGTTTTTACATATAAATTCTTAAAGGGGCTGATATTATTTGAGGCAGGTGTTATTGCCAATAAAACAAATAGCGCAATCAAGGGAAATAAAAAACCTGATTCTTTGGATCCAATAGCAAAGGCATAACAGAAACAAGCCAACACAGCCGCTATATTGCGAGATGAGGATTGATTGGTAATGATAACC
>CAUJHL010000028.1 GCA_963204705.1 Pseudomonadota bacterium
TAGTTCCTGAGTTTAATCATGGTTTCAAGTAGTGCATAAAAGTAGCACTTCAGCTGTGAATTCAGGTCAGTATATCAATCTCAAGATAAAAAGCTGGGGTTTTCCCACTATGTAAACCCCACTCAGGCTGCTGGGCGTAAGCGAAATCCGCTCAGATCAGGCGGACTCATCCGCTCACCTGAAACAGATAGTTGCGTACGGCATCACCGGAAAACCCATCGTACACTGGCCACTGGCGCCAGCCCGAGGTGAGGCCAGATACTACGCCAGCCCGCTTTCTCGACAGTACGCGGCAAACAGCTGCAGGGTCCTTGTGGAATACTGCCAACCAAAACTGGTACAGCGATGATCAACAGGAGCTACAGCAACGCTATGATTTGGATGGCATGCCTCTGTTGATTCAGTCAAAACTGCCTCAGCGCAGCTTCCAGCAATTCAGCGATTATCAGCATGGAGAGCGCATCTGGGAACAACACCGTCTGACTCTGCGCGATTCATCAGAGAATGCACCAGCAGATCGACTTACTATTGAACGCAGTTACGTCTCGATTGCGGGAATACCAGTCGGTGTTTTTGAGTACAGTAAGATTGACTACAACCGGCCGCGCCGACATAGTAACAACGGCTATTTCAGCGCGGAAGCCTTGGAGGCTTTAAATGTCGCTTAACGTAGTGTCTGTGATTCGCGGGTAGGATCACACCTCTGCACTGGCACTCATGCAGCCAGGGCGTAATTTTTTGTGGGCCAACGATGATAATATGACTAACCATGTTAATCAGCATTTAACGGGTATGGATGATATCGAGTATGGCTATAATGATAAAATCTCAAAATCCACAACTAAGGTCAATCATCTAGGCTTGAATTGGAAGGATACCTTAGAGTTTGAAAAGCCAGAATCTAATACCAAATTTGAGGATGCTTTCGAGTACGAAAAAATGTATCAGTTCATGAAAAACATGAATAACAGTTGCACGTCATCAGGGTTGGCATGCAAGCCGATTTTAAATTATCAGGCTCTGAAAGTTAAGGGGATAAGTAGCTTAGGAGTTAGCAAAAATGGATCTCAAACAATTATAATTTCCGATGAAAAGGAAAATGGTATTGATTTGAAATCATATTTAAAATGGATTGCAGATAATTATGGAACTGAGCTTGGAGTAAAAAATTGATAGAGCGGCTATGTATTTATTTTTTGGCATGTGCGATATTGCTAGGGTGTATGGAGCAACCAACAAGGCTATTTTCAATTAAAATTGATCAAGAATACGATGGGGTTGTAATATTTAAACCCATAAAGATTTTGGATAAACATTGTAGTGGCGAGGGTAATGGAAAATTTCCTACTAACCGTTATATTACTTATAGTGAAGATTGCTATTTAAATGGCAAATTCCCTCTTCCCAGTGAATTAAAAGTATATTATCTGCCTTGGCTAACAGAAAATGAAATAGAAAAAAGGGGGTTGGCATACCCTCCGCGCTCATCAGTATATCCACATGAAGTAGATGTTGAAGGAGTGATAAACGTAATGAAAAAGCGGGAGGAATTATTAGATGCGGTGCCTGCATCTCAATGGAAAGTTATTACTCTTAAGCCTAAAAGTTTGATGAAAAAGTACGAGAATAGTATGCCGGAAGGAAAGGGGTTTAGGGTTAATGGGATTGATATATTTTATTTAATCACAATTTTGCCGGATGGGTCATATAAACTTGAGGACGCAATTTCATGGCAAACCCCGATAACGAATCAATGGAATTAGTTCCTGAGTTTAATCATGGTTTCAAGTAGTGCATAAAAGTAGCACTTCAGCTGGGCTTTGTTGCATAACCAATTATAACTTATTGTTTTAAAAGTAAATATTTAAATTTAAACATTGAAAAATCTTTTTAAAAATCAATATTCTACAAGAATTATGCAACAAAGCCGTGATAGAATATGCTCCGTGGTTGACATATCCTCAGCAGGAAGCTGCAGGATTAGGTAATGCGAGAAGCTATTTTAAACTGGATGATATTAATAGAAATGATTGGCCTCCTATGCAAGTTTTAAAATATTATAACGATAATATTGATAAAAAAATAATAAGTGAAATCGATAAGATTCCAGCGAATGCCTGGAAGAAAATTGTACTGCACCCCCAAGAATTAGTGGAGCAGTATAAAAGTATAAAGCCGAAAGGTCGTGGTGTTTTTTCTGAGGGCAAAGTGATTGAGTACAATATTGGTATTAATGCAGATGGGTCTTATGAGATATCACATCGTTTACTGTGGAAGCGGCCTGTTTCAACATTAGTGCACGATTAACTAACCCGAATACTGCTCAGGGCCAAGGTAATAGGTAAACCTGCGGCTTAATAGTCCCAAAATGATCGTTCGGGCAATGCCTGAATTAAATTCAACGGTTGCCCATTACACTAAACACCTTCCCGCGGTGGTGGCTTAGGCAATGACAGCCGGAAAATGGTTCCCGTACCGGTGTGGGACTGAGCGATCAGACAGCCCAGATTGAGCTCGGCCAGCCGATGGCAAAGTAATAACTCCAGGCCTGAACCTCGTGAGTGAAACTGATTGGCGTTAGGCCGTGTGAGCCGATGGGCATCAAAGATGATTGCCATTTCATCTGCGCTAAAAGCCTTGCCATTATCGGATATGCAGATATCCACCATGGTTGGACGGTCACTAATGGCAATACCGATCTGGCCACCGTCCGGTGTATTGTGCAGGGCATTTTTAATCAGATATTCCAGTATGCCACGGATCATTTTTGGATCGGCATAGGCCAGATAATTGGTGTCCATATCCACTTGGGTATTGATATTGGCCCGACGGCCCTGAATAGAGGCGGCGGCAATTAGCGGGTTAATCAGTTCTTTCAGGTTTATACGCCTTGGCAGGGTTTTTACCATGCCACGTTCAAGGGCTGACCAATGCAATAAACTATCCACAAAATGATAAATATCATGCGCAGACTGATGTAAATCGCGGATCATTTCCTTGATTTCGCCCGCGGACATAAAATCATATTCTTCGAAAAATAAGTCTACGATGCCGAGTATGCTGGTAAATGGCGTTTTAATATCGTGCGCAATCAAACCAAATAATTGATCTTTTTGCATATTTTGGCGATTTAATTCATGGGCCGCCCGCAGAATATGGTCGTGTGCCATTTGCAGCTCACACTGATCGACAAAACCAGCAATCAGTTCACTCAAGGCATGCCGGGTTTCTGGGCTGAGTTGGGGGGGCGTATGGGCCAGTAAATACACGCAGCCAATGGCTTCGCCATCTGCATCCCGGATTGGTAACAGGATCAGGCTTTGGTAGTCAGGGTGTGCTTTGATGACATCCAGCCGACGTAGCGATTGCTCAATCTTGGGGTTGAGCTGTACAAAGCCCTCCTGAGCAGGGATCAGGCTGAGCAATTCTGCAGTGTGTTGCTCTGACAGCGTGTCCCAGCCAGTGTGTGCCAGGATGGCTTCTTGTCCAGTACGCTTGCGCAATAGACATCCCAAGCTACTGTGACTGAGCGCCAGCGCGATGGTGAGGCTGCGTTGGGCCGCAGCTAAACTATGCTCACCCCAATTATTCACCTGCTCAGGTAGCGGATTCAGATCATTGCTGGAGAATTCGTGGGTGGCGGTCGATTTCAATGTCACGAATCCCTTCAGTCATACAGGAACACCCTACTCATCGTGTGCGCAAATGCAGTGCATACGGCCTGAGAAAAGCATAACACAGCTGTTCAATTCTCAGGCGTTCCATTGGTCAGACGGCGGATCGTTTCAGCCCTGTCCAGAAAAGCAGGCGTTTGACCACCAACGCAGTCAGGGGAAAACTCAGTACAAATACTGCGGCTTGCACAAAGGAAATACCGGGGTAGAGCAGATAGGCAATGGCCACACCAAGCCCTGAATCGAGTTGATCGAGCAAAATAAACAGGAGCTTGTGGCGATCAGCGGTCGCGCCCGGTGCGATGCCCAGTCGGCGCTTTAAAAAGGAATTGGGTAGTTCAGCCAGGATATAGCCCAGACCCGCGACGAGCCCCACGAGCCAGAGCGGATGTCCTGCTAATGGCGACGCTGCCTCCAACAGGGTGTCCAGTGGCCAAAGACACAGGGCACCCACTACGCTAAACAGCGGCATCAACAGCAGCCCACGCAAGGTTTTGTTGGCCCCGAACAGTCCAGAATGCAGGGGAATGGACAGCCCCGGCCATAGGTTACGGCTGACTGCCAGCATGTGCAAAACACCGCCAATGATCACGGGAATCTGCAAATACCAGGCCGTTACTAGCAGGGAAAAACCAGTCATGACTGTGTCCCTAGACCTGAAATCATTGAATAAAATTGCTGAGAAATATAGTGCATTAGCCCATCTGCCATAGAGGTATCGGGCCAAGACCTAACCGAAGCCCGATCAGCAGTGCCGCTCCCCCCAGCGTGAGCAGGAGGATTTGCCACAGGGCAGTGAATTTAAAAAAGGGCCTGCGACGTAACATGGCATGGGAAAACGTTAACAGGCTGACCGTCATCAGTACATTTGGCCAGAGCTCAGGAAGCAGGTAACAGGCCAGCCAGTAACCCAGCAGTAAAAACAGGCTCCAGAACACTGGCATGCCTAGATACGCAGGCCGGCTACCACGGCGGGTGGATTCCTGAATGTTGCCAATATCATTGAATACCGACAGGCGAATGCAGCCACTGGCAATCAGCACCGGCAGGGAGAGGGCCCAGGCACCATTCAGGCCATGACCAAAGAGGATCAGCGCCGGTGCCAGCAAGTAGATCAGCACGTCCATAAAGCCATCGAGATAGCGTCCAAAGGGACGTTCCACGCCGTATTTACGTGCGAGCATGCCATCCAGCGCATCCCCCAGCATAGCTATAAACAGCAGTGCCGTGGCTAACAGGGGCTCTCCCGCTAGCGAAAGTGCCATGGCTGCCGTGCTACTGAGCACGCCGCTCAGCGTCAGTAGGTCAACGGGATTCAGACGGATCAGATAGCGTGGCTCTGTACTCATCGCAAGCTCATCAGTGCAGCCGTGAACATACTCACTGGCTGGGTGGGAAAACTGGACGTCATGGCCATACAGTCATGGGAGTGAAGTCGTGCAATGACGTCAGGGGAATAACGGAGCGGTGCGTATGGCCTGCCCACCGCGTGCCCTATGCAGCCGTTCCAGTAATGCCACACGATCAATCTTGCTGTTGTGGCGGCCATCGACGGGCAGTGTGTCAATCACCGCCCAATGAGCGCGCTCCAGACCAGCCTGCCCTAGCACGCGGCGCAGAGAATCAGCCAGTACCTGCTCATTCATCGCTTCCTTAGCCATCGGGACGAGCAGCACACAGGGCCCTTCCGGCGTGGCCAACACGACACTGCGCGCAATATTGGGCAGCGCATCCAGTTGGCGTTCCAAAACATAGGGCCACCAATGTCGCGGCGGATCTGTAGCGGGTATGGCGTCGATCCGGTCTTTTAGCCTTCCCAGTAGCCATAGTCGGCCCTGTGCATCCCACTGTGCCACATCCCCGGTGCGATGCCAGACCGTGCCGTCAGGGCGAGGAATTTTACTTTCCCGAGTGGCTTCGGGATTGTCGACATAGGCAGCCAGTACGTGCGCACCCGATACCAGCAACTCCCCGGGCACGCCCGCAGGTAGCGCCGCTGCCCAGACCTCGGCATCGGTGCGAATGGGCAACGCACCCTCCTGAAACGTCCCCTCCTGAGTAGTGGGAATCAGCACCACCGTGGCATCGGATGACGGCCAGCCGATCAGGTAGCCGTCCTGTTGCGAGCCATCGCGAAGGAGTTCTTCCAGACTGATTTTGGCAATGGGTTCTGCCTCGGTGGAACCATAAACGCCCAGTATGCTGGCATTGGGAAAAACCTGGGGTAGCAACGGAAGCAGCCGATCGGGAAGGGTACTGCCTCCGATGGCGATGGCGCGCACCTCTGGCAGCGGTATCCCCTGCTGCAGAGCGTACTGACACAGATGCTGCATAAACGCGGGCGCAGCCTCGATCCGGCTGATGCGCTGCTGTCGATAGGCGTCCACTACGATTCCTGCATCGAAGTGACCGGGTTTACCCAGATCAATTGGCGGTAGCAAGCTACTGATACCACAGGATAAATTATGCAAGACCAGCACCGGAAAACAGGGGCTGTCACGGTCTTCCGGCTGGTCGGGCCACTGCGCACGAATGGCACGGTGCTGGGCAATCAGGCTGCCATGGGTACGGTCAGCGCCCTTGGGCAGGCCGGTACTGCCCGAGGTAAAGGTAATCAGCCCATGGGCATCCGGTGGCAAGGGCTGGCAATGCAGCACTGCACTCCCAGGCAGATCCTGTTGCCAGTTCCGCACGCCAAAGGCTTTGCCATCAAAGGCCAGCCGGGTCAGGCGCCATAAGGGCCGAAACAGCCACCAATACCGCACAATGGCCACCTCCCCCACAGCGGCCTTGGCCCTGCTCAGCCGAATGGCGGCACGAATGCGGGCGGCGCTCATACCGCGGTCGATCAATACCGGCACCATGCCCAGCCCCAGTAGGGCGATGATCAGCGCATACAGTTCCAGCCGAACCGTGGACAACACCAGCACCCGATCGCCCAACCCCAGCCCACAGGCCTGCAGTCCGGCCTGATAGCGTGCGGCCAGTGCCAACAGTTCACGGTAAGAGATGGCTGTTTCCCGTGCTGTTTGTTGAGCTGTTTTTTGTCCGTCCAGCCGGGTTATGTGCAGCGCCAGACGCTCTGGGTCGCGGTTTGCTGCTTCGAGTATGGGCCGGATCAGATTGTCTTTATCCACGGGCATCATGGCGTTAGGATTCGTGTTGCTATGCTTTATGGCGTTGGGCTTCATGGCACTTGAGCGCTCAGCGCTAGTTCAAACAAGCCATAATGATGCTGCCTGAGCAAGCCATGACGGGCTGCAAATTTCAGCGAGGGATTATCCTCACGTACCAGTGCCGCCACGATCTCATCGTAGTGCTCCGCAGCACGAATCGACAGCTCACAGCTCATCGCGGTAAACAAGCCACTTGCTCGACAATCGGGACGCACCCCGCCGGTTTTGGCCAAGGCCCGGCGTGGGGCTGGCAACAATGACGCGTGCTGGGCAAACCGGAGTTCTGAAGCAGCAACAGCCGTTGGGCCGTTAACGCGCATCAGAGGAGAATAATCGGGAAATACCAGAAAAAAACCGGCAATCCGGCCCTCAGGATCGAGGGCTATCACCGAGCTATGCGGGCAAAAACGCTCGGCATACGCCCGCCCACACGCAGCAACAAAGGCTTCAAAAGAAATCGGGGTATACGCAAAATTTGACCCAAATACTTCATCGACAAAGGCATACAGCTCAGGCAGATGCGCCATCCAGAAGTCGGGCGACAGCGTTTCGATGCGAAAGTGTGCCCGAATTGTAGGTTCAAAGCGGGCATAATCGCTGCGAATGGCGGGCAAGGTGGCCTTGAGATCACTAAACGTCGAGACATAGCCATAGCGCTGGCTCAATCCACACTGCGCCAGTAGGTCTGCATAATAGGGCGGATTCCAGGGTTCACCCGGAAAGGCCCCGTGGTCAAAAGCATCCAGCCGTAAGCGGTTGGCGCCAAAAGTACTGAAATTGATTGGGCCATACAGGCGCGTGGCCCCTTCTGCCTGCGCCCAGTGTCTTAACGCTGCAAACAGCTGCTGATTTGGCTCCGGGTCGTCAATGCTTTCCCAAAAGCCAAAAAAGGCCGCCTGTTCGCCATCGACCTGTTGGCCAGTGAGACGGAAGCCCGCCAGACGTGCCTGCCCGGGAATCACGCCGATCCACGCCTGTCCCTGATCAAACCATGGATTTTTAACAGAAAATTGCTGATGCACATTGATCGCATTTTCGCCGAGCCAAAAGGGATCGCTGGCATAGAGCTGAGCCGGCAACTCCAGAAAGGCAGCGGGAAGCGTGTGCGAGGGATTCCATGAGCCGCCAGTGAAGGGGGCACATGCCTGAGGAAGCTGACTGACGGCAGAAGGGTTCATCGAGTGCTCTTTTTCCAATAGTTACACTTCAGTTGCAGTGTTGACAGAAAAACCTATTTTTTACTCACCGGATGCAACTGGGTTAAACCTTAGGCCACAGTACCTGAAAGTGGTTTGCTCCACACTGTTAACGGTTTATGCAGATTTCTTCCTGCAGATGTATTCAGGGTTAACCCTGCTCAGGACATATCAAAAATCTGTCATTGATTCGTCGTATTTGCCGGTTCGCTAGAGCTTTCAGTTCACGCTAACGGGCAGCATCCTCATGTGTGGATTAAGGAGTAATACCATGTCTCTTTACTCAGTGGTTAAGGCG
>CAUJHL010000029.1 GCA_963204705.1 Pseudomonadota bacterium
AACCTTCCTGCAGGTTCGGTTGTTGAGTTCTTCAAAGCCGACGGTGTGACCCCGCTGACCAACACCAATGCGGGTGATTCTACCGTGGATACTGGCCCGATGGCGGCTGGTGCAGACCTGGAAATCAAGGTCAAAATTACCTTGCCGCCTGCCTATTCGGGTACAACGGATCTGGAATCTGTCATTACGTCGGATCCAGTCAGCAATGCCAGTGCCGCAGCGAACGACACCACCAAGCTGCAAATTACCGATGTGACACCTGCAGGACTGGATATCACCGATGGCAACGGTAACGATGCTACGCTCGAAGGTGTTGGTACAGCCAACAATATCGCTTCTGGCACAGTAGCGGATACTTATCTCGCTGCACCTGGCGGTACCGTGCTGGTTCCATTTACCATCAATAACAGCAGTACGATTGCGAACAGCATCGCACTGAGCAGCACCCCCCCAGCAGGCATGACGGTTGTGTTCTATCAGAACACAGGTACAGCCGCAGCGCCTGTTAAAGGCATTCAGGTGACTAACGTCACTGTAGCGGGCAGTGGTTCCGGCAACTATGTGGCGGAAGTCACGGTACCTGCATCTCAGGTAGCTGGAACAGTCAATCTGGGTATTACCGGTACGTCTTCGACATCTGGTGCCTCAGACAGCATTTTGAACGCCATTCAGGTCAGCGAAGTGCGTCAGGTGTCGCTGGTTGCTAGCCAGACCAACAGTGTGAACCCAGGCGGTACGGTCAACTATACCCATACCCTGACCAACACCGGTAACACCACGGAAGGCAACGCCGCCGGTGAGCTGGTGCTGAGCTTTGCCCAGACTAACACTACGTTCCCTGTCACCATTTTTGTGGATGTCAACAACGATGGTGTTTACTCGGCAAGTGAGCAACTGCCAGCCGGTGGAGACCTGAACAGCCTGATCCCAGGTGGTTTGGCTCCTGGAGCATCGGTAAACATCCTGGTGAAAGAACAGGCTCCAGCCAATGCTGCAGCGGGTACGCAAGACGTGCTGACACTGACGGCCGATGTCCAGGGTACAGGTGCCACAGCAGCCAGCGATGCTGCGGTTACCGATACCACGACTGTCGTTCTTGGAACGCTGCGTCTGTACAAGTATCAGGCGCTGGATGCCAACTGTGATGGTACTGAAGTACCTACGGTAGTGTTGCCACCTCCAAGCACAACCATCTCTGCAAAACCAGGTGAATGTATTGTGTACCGGATTGTGGCCAGCAATGAAGGCAATGCTGCGGTCAGCAGTGTCGTCATCAATGACTCGGCACCTGCCTACACCACACTGCAAGCATTACCACGCAGCAATAATGGCACCACTGGTACGGTAAGTACTTCTGGTACGACAGTGACCAACACTGTTGGTACCCTGGCAGCACAAACCTCTGCTGAGCTGCTGTTCTCCGTAAAAGTCGATCAGTAATTGCTGGTGTGATCTACCGGTTGCCTTCGGGCAACCGGTTGTCAGCAACGAAAGGGTTTCGTCCAGGAATTCTTTCGAGGATGACAAGTTTCTGTAATAATTTTAAACGTAGCGTTTAGGGTGGTTAACGGTAATTCCCCCCATCCCAATAATTTCTTTAAAGGAAAATCAGTGAACGCAAACCTGCCCACCAAACGCATGACAGGGATGGTGCTTACCTCTCTGGCAGCCTCGATGCTGATGATTCAGCACGCGACTGCAGTGCCGCTGGTCGCAGGCACCGCTATTACCAATACCGCTTACCTGAATTTTCAGGATATTCCTGGTGTTAATAAGTCTTTGCCTTCAAACACCGTGAATGTCTCGGTGGCAACCCTGTATGGCCTGACGCTCAGCCCTGCTTCGTCACTGACTGTTCACGCTGGTTCTATGGTGACCTGGCTCAACACACTGCAAAATACCAGTAATACAGATACTACGGTTCAGTTGTCCGTTGTAGCCCCGCAGGGCACCAGCAATATTCGCATCTACGTCGATAGCAATCATAATGGCCAGCTGGATGCCGCAGAAATTGCGCAGGGCAGTATTACCCAGCTGAATATGACGCGTGGGCAAGCGCCAATTCCTTTGCTCATAGTTGCGGATACGGATGCTAACTTAACGACGGATACCCAAGTCGCCCTCCCAGTTACGGCGACGATCGCCCAGCACCCACAAACCGTAGCTCAGGCTACTGATACTGCGTTACTGGTCGTGGATCATTTTGATATCGACAGCACGACTGGAAATCACAGCAAGCTGCGCGCCAACGTCACTCCGGGCTCTCCCATCTACCTGAAAGCAGCCGCTGAAGCCTGTAATTTCAATCCTGCGGCGATTGATCAGGTATTCATTACCGTCAAATCTCGCACCACCGGCGATTCGGTAACGCTGAAAGCGCATGAAAGTGGGGCGAACTCAGGCTTATTTTTATATGACCTGCCGACACAGGATACAGCTACCAAAGATCTGAGTGACCAGATTTTGCAGGTGGTTCGTGATGATCGTGCAGATGTCAGCCTGACAAATTGCAGTTTGCCGAATGACAGCAATCAGCCCGGTCGCATCATTCAAAATGTAACGACACAGGTTGATATTGATCCGTATGGCATCGTGTTTGATGCCAAAACCAATCTCCCCGTTGCGGGCGCCACAGTGACTCTAGTGGATGAGCAGGGCAATCCGGTTACGACGGCGTATTCCATTGATCCCATTACTGGCGACAAGGTCTTCATTTCCGCCAAGATCATCACCAATGCAGATGGGAAGTTTGTTTATCCATTTGTTCCTGCAGGGAATTATAAGTTTCTCGTCGACACCTCGACCATTACGTCTGGCAAATATACCTTTGTCAGCAACCGGGGTATTTACAGTCAATTTTCAGCGGAAAGAATTGTTAATCCGAGCTGGTCTTATGCGGGTGTGTTTACCCTGCAAAATAATCAACCGGCACTCAATGTCGACATTCCGATTGATCCAGTCCTGAACAGCTCAGTCCTGTTTGTGCGCAAAGAAGCCCGCGATACCGATGTCGAGCTGGGTGATTTTGACGACTACAACATTACCGTCACCAATCGTGGCACGGTCGATGCTCAGAATGTATCGATCACTGACCATCTGCCGACCGGCTTTAGCTATGTGCCCGGTACCATGCGGGTTAATGGTACAACGGTTGCTGACCCTGTGGGCGGCAAAGGGCCTTACCTGACGCTGGGGCTGGGGAACCTGACGGTCAATGCAGAAACCAAAATCCAGTACCGCGTGTACATTGGCCCTAACGCGCTGAGTGGCGATGGTATTAACCGGGTTCGTGCCAAGGATGCCAGCGGTGTCGTTTCGAATGAAGCTGCTGCCAAAGTCACCGTCAGACCTGGCGTTTTGCTATCCGATGGGTTTATCGTGGGCAAGGTATATACCGATTGCAACCGGAATGGCATTCAGGATCCTGAAGAGCTGGGAGTGCCCGGCGTCCGCCTCTATCTGGAGGACGGAACATTTGTCATTACCGATCGTGACGGTAAATATAATCTGTATGGCATCTCGGCCAAAACCCATGTGCTGAAACTTGACCGTACCTCCTTGCCGGCGGGTGTTGAGCTGGTCTTGCAGTCCAATCGCAATATGGGCGATCCCGGTAGCCGTTTCGTTGATATGAAACGTAATGAGCTGCATCGTGCCGATTTCGCCGTCAGTGACAGCAATTCGCAGTGTGGTGAGTCGCTTCGCAAACTGATTACGACCCGGCAGCAAACCATTGAGCAGCAAGCCAATGCCCTGGAGTCCATGGTCAAGTCGGATTTGCCGATTGACCCGCAAACCCTCATCAGTGACGTCCGCGCACAGCCTGCCGAAGGGTGTATCAATAATACAGCGCTTGCCATTCCGTGCACCTCCTCAGTGATCGCGGATGCTTCCGAGATTCGCGAAAGCCGAATGGCTGCTCTGACAGACCCCGTGCGAACACTGGATCTGGAAAAAGAGCTGGCTCAGGCCGACTCCAACCAGCTGGCCATCCTGAATCTGAAAGATCAGCAGGTTTTGCCGTATGCTCAGGTAAATGTTCAGGTTAAGGCAGTCGAAGGCACTTCGGTGGAGCTCAGTGTCAATGGGCAGCCGGTGGAAGCCAATCGTGTGGGCAAGCGCGCAACACTGGCTAGCCATCACATTCAGGGCCTGGATTTTATTGGTATCGACCTGAATCCCGGCATTAATACCCTGAAAGTCGTCCAGCGCGATGCCCTGGGTAATATTCGGGATCAGCGTGAAATAAGCCTGATTGCCCCTGGGCAATTAAAGTCAATGACGCTGGGAGCTCCTGCACAGGCGCTGGAAGCAGACGGCAAAACCGTCACTCCGCTGTTGTTGAAAATTCTGGATTCTGCCGGCGTTCCGATCACCACGCGTACTCCCGTGACGCTGGATACTTCCGCGGGTCAGATTTTGCTGAAAGACCTTGATCCTGCTAGCCCGGGTATTCAGATTTTCGTTGAAGGTGGGCAGGCTCAGATTCCAGTACTGGCACCCCTGCAAAGCGGTGATGGCCTGCTGAAAGCCACCAGCGGCATTGTCAGTGCCGAAGAAAAACTGAATTTTGTTCCTGCGCTGCGCCCGATGATTGCAGCCGGTATCATCGAAGGCAATCTTTCCCTGCGTCATTTTGATCCTAGTCAGCTGGTCAAAAGCAGTCATGATGATGGGTTCGAGCAGGAGTTGCAGGAGCTGTCCAGTTCGGGCGATGGAAAATCACAGACTTCTGGTCGCGCGGCCTTTTTCCTGAAAGGAAAAGTCAAAGGTTCCTACCTGCTGACCCTGGCGTATGACTCCGACAAAGATAAGAATCAGCGGCTGTTCCGCGATATCCGTCCGGATGAATTCTATCCCGTTTATGGTGACAGTTCGGCCAAGGGCTTCGATGCCCAGTCCACCAGCAAGCTGTATGTCCGACTGGATCATGGGCGCTCCTATGCGCTGTATGGTGATTTTAATACCCGTGTTGATCAGGGCAAAGGGCTGCAACTGGGTCAGTACAATCGCAGCCTGACTGGCTTACAGGGCCGTTATGAAACCGACTCCAGCACGACGACCGCATTTGCTGCCCGTACCAACAGCCGCCAGCGCGTCAATGAACAGCGTGGTATGGGGATCAGCGGCCCCTACACATTGAATACTGGCGCCATCGGCGAGCTTCTGTCGAACAGTGAAAAACTCGAAATCATCGTTCGCGATCGTGACAATCCGGGCTTAATTATTTCCCAGCAAGCCCTGACCCGGTTCACCGACTATGAAATTGACACCTTCAGCAACAGCATTTACCTGAAAAATCCGTTGCCAACGCTGGATGCCAATTTCAATCCGGTTTATTTGCGTGTCACCGTCGAAAGTGACGAGGGTGGCCCTGAATACACCGTCGCAGGCGTGGCCAGTAATCATGTTCTCAACAATCGCGTGCGTGTGGGTGGCTCTTATGTCCAGAGCGATGACCCGCTGACTCAGGAAAAACTGGGTAGTGTCAATGCCGTCGTCAATCTGAGCAAACAACTGGAGCTGGTGAGTGAGCTGGCTCGCAGTAGCAATACGGTTGACCCTGCGAATCAGATCGCCAGCCCTAATGCCAGCGCTGCCGTAACCGGCCAGCAGCGGGGCACGGCTGGCAGAATCGAACTGAATTACCATACGGATGCCACCGAGGCACGTCTGTATCATCAACAGGCGGATACCGGCTTCTACAATATGGGTGCCAGCATCAGTTCGGGGCGCAAGGAAAGTGGCCTGAAATCACAGACGCGCATTCAAGGGGTGGGGCTCGCTCGATTTGAAGCCATTCGTACCGAAGACATCGCGAATAACGGCACACGTCAGGGCCTGATGGCCAGCCTGGAACGCTCCATAAATCAGTATCTGACCGCAGAACTGGGTGCGCGCTATTACGAAGAAACCGTGCAGGCCAGTTCCGCTGCCAGCGTGGCGTCAACGCCGTACAATGGTACTTCCCTCAGAATTAAACTGAATGCCCTGATTCCTCAGATCACGGGATTGAGCACCTTTGCCGAATACGAACAGGATGTTCAGGACAGCGACCGCAAAGCTGTGACGGTCGGCGGTAGCTATCAGCTCAACAGCGGACGGATTTACCTGCGCCATGAGCTGATGTCGAGTCTGGTCGGTAGCTACGGCATTAATGATACCCAGCGCCGCAACGCGACCGTACTGGGGATCGAAAGCAACTACATGAAAGACGGTACAGTCTTTAGTGAATATCGTATCCGTGACGGCATTTCTGCTCGCGAATCGGAGGCCGCCCTGGGTCTGCGTAATAGCTGGTATCTGCACGATGGCATTCGACTGAATACCAGCTTCGAAAAAGTCCAGACACTGAAAGGTGCGACAACCTCCGGTGACTCCACCGCTGTTTCTGTTGGCGTTGAATATTTGCCTGATCCGCTCTGGAAAGGCGTCGCCAAAATCGAAAAACGCTGGTCGGATGCGTCGGACTCGCTGCTGACAACGCTGGGTGCCGCCTATAAATATTCTGACGACATTACGCTGTTAGCGCGCAATAATTACAATCGCGTTGATAATAGCAACGGCGGCTATCACACGCTGGATCGCTTTCAGATCGGTGCGGCCTATCGTGACTATGACAGCAACCGGTTTGATTCGCTGAGCAAGCTGGAATACCGGATCGACAAGGATCACACCGTCGTCGTGTCGCCGACTGACCGCGAAGCCATCATCCTGTCTACCCACCTGAATTATCATCCTGTGCGCCGACTCACCCTTGCGGGAAATTACGCAGCGAAATACGTGCGGCAAACAGCGAGTGGTATTGAAAGCAATGCCACAGGTCAGGTTCTGGGCGGTCGTATCCTGTATGACATTGATGAACGCTGGGATGCCGGGCTGAACAGTGGTGTACTGTGGAGCAATCAGACCAGCGGCGTCCGCTATTTGCTGGGTGCTGAGATTGGCCGTCTGATGGCAGCCAATCTGTGGTTATCGGCTGGCTATAATTTCCAGGGCTATCGTGATGATGAGCTGACGGATAGCGACACGACCCTTAAGGGTGCCTATATTCGCCTGCGCTTCAAATTTGATGAAGATCTGTTCCGGCGTAAAAATCCTGCCGTTAATTCCTCACTGGAGCCAGGATTGTGATGAATCCCATCAATGCGCTGCGGGACTCCTTAAGTGTTGCTAATGGATTAGCAGAAACTGTCTTTGCCAAATCGGTATTTGCCAAAACTGGCATCGCAGAAAAGCGTTTGTCCTTCTCCGTCGTCCTGCTCGCTGCAAGTATCGGATTACATGCGCAGGCTGCCTCGACCTCAGAAGGGGGATTTCCTGCCCCAACTGCCAAAACACTGGCACGGGATGCCGACTATCGCACACGGCTCACACCATTTTTGACAGCAGACAGTGCGACCACACGCTACGTGGCTGCTCAGGCTCAAACCTGGCTGAACTATGCCGGCCATGAGAGCTCCGAAGCAAGCCCCACCGACGCTCATCACTTCGCGGTGCTGGAAGTTGAGCGATTGCTCAAGGCACTGGAACAGGGGAGTGCGCTGAGCATGGTGACGCCCGTTCCCCCGACTTCTGGCGTGATGCGCCGCGATCTCTGGGCGACCGCTGAGCTGCTGAAGAAGCATCCGGGGTTTTCCTGTGCGGCCAATCAGGTTGCCGAAGGCGAGGTCACTCTGGTGTGGGCAGCTGCCGAGTATTGTGAGCTCGGCTGGCGACATGCTCGGGAGCATTTTTCCTCTGCACAGCGCTTACTGGACTCTGCGCGGCAACAGGCGGAATCCTGTAGTGACCTGACGGCACCCGTGCCCGCCTGGCCTACGGACATTCAGTATCCCTCGTTCGTCGAGTTAAATGGCAGCGAAAAGGGCTGCCAGGGTGTGAAAGGCCCTTGGCCCTTGGCCGTTCCAGATTTTTCAAGCTCAGCGCCCACTCAGCCAGCCACGGAACCCAGCATTCCGCTCAGCCCGGCTGCACAGGCGGAAGTTCTGGCCATTCCTCGCAATGTGCATTTTGCCCTGGATAAGTATGAGCTTTCACCTGAATCGATGAATGTGCTGGGTGAAATCACCCAAGCTCTGAAAAAATACCCACAAATTTCTGCGACCCTGATTGGCTATACCGATCCGCGTGCCAGCGTGGCTTATAATCAGCGTCTATCTGACCGCAGGGCGCGATCGGTAGAAAACTATCTGGTTCAGCAGGGCGTTGATCGCAACCGGCTGGCGAAGATGGGCAAAGGAGAAACAGAACAAATTTCCCGTGGTGATTTCGTGACTAGTACGGCGCTCAGTCGTCGGGTAGAAATTGTCTTTGTGGCGGATGGTCTTGAAATCCACGCGACCGAGCAAGAGCAGGATTTGCAGCGGGAAAAGTGAAAATTTGTCGAAAATTCTTTGTTTATCAACCCATTTTGAAATGGCCCGCTGAATCGACAGCGGGCTTTTATGTTTACTTAACGATCGTTCTAATCTAAAAACAAGTCATGCTATCGGCCCGCTAAACTCTTGACGATAGCCATTATGCTTGCCGTGTTCCACGTGGAACCTTGGTGATAGCGCTTGGTGTTAGTGCTTGGATGTCTGGATTAGACCTCCGGCAACGGTTCCTGTTTGGGCAAGTCAAACGATTGCCCGGTAACTCCCTTGCTGTCCGGTCCAAGCAAATACAGAAATGCCGGCATGATCTGTTCAGGCGTTTGCAGTGTAAAGGGATTTTCGCCGGGGTAGGCATGGGCGCGCATATTGGTGCGGGTGGCACCCGGATTGATGGCATTAAAGCGAATATTCGACACATTCGCTAATTCATCGGAAAAAATCCGGTTAATGCCTTCCAGACCATGTTTGGACACCGCATACGCACCCCAGAAAGCCCGTCCCACACGCCCGACGCTACTGGTGGTGAACACCACCGACGCATCCGGCGATACCCTCAGCAGTGGCAGCAGCGCTTGAGTCAGCATGAATGGCGCAGTCAGGTTGATTTGCAGTACCTCCTGCCAGGTCACCGGATCGTACATTTGCAGGGGAGTGAGCGGCCCCAGAATCGCGGCATTATGAACAATACCGTCCAGACGCCCCAGTTCCTTTTCAATGGTATCAGCCAGCTGTGCGTATTCTTCCTGAGTGGCACTCACCAGATTCAGCGGAAGCAAAGCAGGCTGTGCACCTCCCGCCTGTTCGATCTCATCGTAGGTGACTTCCAGTTTGCTTAGTGTACGACCAAGAAGCAGCACAGTCGCCCCATGTTTGGCCAGACTCAGGGCGGTAGCTTTTCCTATGCCATCACCCGCACCGGTGACCAGAATCACACGATCAGCCAATAAACGGCTGGGTGCCTGATAGTCGAGTAGATTTGTCAGTGCCATATCTGTTCCCCACAGTGGGTAAAAGGTGTTGGGTAAAAAGTGTTAGGTAAAAAGTATTGTGCCAAAATAGATGAGCGGATAATGACACCGTGCCGAGTGGCTCATTTCCCACCATTCATCAACCGTTCTGCATCCATTCCTGCGATCACTGCAAGAGCGGTCTTCAGGAAACCACATGCGGTGTCCCAATGGCTGACTGAATCAGGGGCAGCAAGTCTTCCGGCTCATCGATGATCACGGTAGCCCCCCATTCGGCCAGCGTGATCAACGGATTCGGAGGCAAATACCCAAACCCCGCCAGTACGGTCTGCATGCCCGCAGCCCGACCCGCATCGATATCCCTCGGATGGTCGCCGACATAAATCAGGTCTTTAGCGGGCAGACCCAATTGGCTCGCCGCGAGAAACATCGGCTCGGGATCCGGTTTGGTGTGCGTGACATCGTCTGGGCAGACTAATACGGCACAGCGCGTAGTCAGGCCAAGTTCATTCAATAGCGCTGCCGCCAGCCAGCGAGGCTTGTTGGTCACGATACCCCAGGGAATGTGCTGCGTTTCCAGCCAGCTGAGGCAAGGATTCAGTCCGGGAAATACGTCGCTATCGACGGCCTGTTGCAGGCTATATTCTTTTAGAAAAGCCTCGCGATACGCCAATAACCGCGGATCATCCACCATCAATTCAGGATGGATCAGCCGAACCATCGCCCGGGCACCTTCAGACACCTGTGCGCGTATAGCCTCCGCACTTGGCGCAGGAACCTGAGCTTCGCGGCACAATTGATGAATGATCCGGATAAAATCTGGCGCGGTGTCAATGAGTGTCCCATCCAGATCGAACAATACGCCACGAATGGGGCCATGGAGCTGGCCGGGTAATCGCCCTGATATGGGCTCCTGTAATTGTCCCTGCGTCATTGCTGGGCATCCCGTTGGGTATGCAGCATATAGTTGACGTCCAGATTGGGTGCCAGCCAGTAGTGTTTGGTCAAAGGATTGTAATGCAGGCCAGTGGACTGTTTCAGAGTGAGTCCGCTGCTGCGAATCGCACTGGCAAGCTCCGAGGGCCGGATGAATTTTTGAAATTCGTGAGTACCCCGCGGCACCAGATTCAGAACGTATTCTGCACCGACAATCGCAAAGAGATAGGCCTTGGGGGTACGATTGATGGTGGAAAAAAAGACATGTCCGCCCGGTTTGACCAAGGTTGCACAGGCACGAACAATCGAAGCCGGATCGGGCACATGCTCCAGCATTTCCATGCAGGTCACGATGTCAAATTCGGCAGGGCGTTCTGCGGCAAGCGTTTCGACCGCGACCAGCTGATAATCAATACCACTCACCTTTTCCTGAGCGGCGTGGCGTCTCGCGGCCTCCAGTGGGCCAGCACCAAGATCAATGCCCAATACCTGTGCCCCGCGCCGCGCCATGGATTCTGCCAGAATGCCACCGCCACAGCCCACATCCAGCACTTGTTTTCCCGTTAGGCCGCCGGCCAGATCGCTAATCCAGTTCAACCGCAAGGGATTAATCTCATGCAAGGGTTTGAATTCAGCGGTCAGATCCCACCACCGCTCTGCCAGCGCATCGAATTTGGCAATTTCCTGCGAGTCCATATTAAGCGGCGTAGAGGGTGACATGGAAAGCTCCAGTGGGAAACGGTGAAGGCAAGCCAGCAGGGATGCGGCATGGCAAGTGTACGGTATTTAATGCGCGCTGACAGCAGCCCATCGTGCCTGCGAAACGGCCAATTGTGTGGTCTGTGTGCTGATCCTGCAGTGCTCTGCACCTTTCCTGCATATTTGGTTTCAGGGCTCACAACCAGAGTATACTGCTCACAGGAAAACAGCCAAATAACGGTTTTCCCCTTGGGACAGGCGCTCTCAATCCCTATAGTATAGAAACATAGGGAATGCTCCCTGCCAATACGTCTCTTCTTGGTTTTTAAAGGAATATCATGGTCATGAAACACCTTACCCTGCGTCTGGCTACACTGGGAATGTTTGTCCTGACTCCACTGGCAACGGCCTTTGCTGCAGACACGTACACTGCTGGAAAAGACTACGAAGTCTTGTCTGCCCCGGGTGTCGTTGACAAGCCAGGCATGATCGAAGTGCGTGAATTTTTCTGGTATGGCTGCCCACACTGCTACCGTCTGGAGCCCAATGTTGCCGCATGGCTAAAAACCAAGCCTACGGACGTCAATTTTGTGCGGACGCCTGCCGCCATGAACCCTGTCTGGGAACAAAATGCCCGGGGCTATTACGCCATCGACATGATGGGCCTGACGGACAAAGTGCATGGTCCGCTGTTTAGCACTATTCATGAAAAAAACGTCCGCCTATATGATCAGAATACCCTCGGGATTTTCTACAAGGCCTTTGGTGCCGATCAAAATCGCTTTAACAGCCTGTTCAATTCCTTTGCAGTGACCGGCAAAGTGGCTCAGGGCAAAGCACTCGCCATGCGCTATAAACTGGAAGGCGTGCCTGCGATGGTGGTTAATGGCAAATACGTGGTCAAGGGTGAAGATGCCAAAGTGATTCAGGTGGTCAATTACCTGATTGCCAAAGAGCGCGCCGCTGGTGCCACGCGCCCTGTGCAAAAAGCATCCTGATTTGCCTGACCTCATGGGTTGAGTGGTTCGTTTTACTGTCTAAAAATGCCAGCCTGATCAATCGTCAGGCTGGTTTTTTTTATGTGCCGTCATTCCCATTGTGGTCGCGGGGCTTATTCGGATTTGAGGGCTACCGTATTACTGTCCCAATTGGAAATTCCCCGGAACAGCAATTGGGTCTGCCGCGTTGTCAACTGTATATACGCCTCACGGGCTGCTTCGGCTTCCGGGGAGGAAGATTCAGTTTGGGTTTGCCGCAAACCCAGCCAGGTCATTGCCCAGGAAAACGATAAATTAATCAAGACGTCTGCCATAATCTGAGTGTCAGTCAGAGTAAGGTGTTTGAATTCCGCAAACTGACTCAGATCCTGCGCAAGATCTTCAATAAAAAACCGGATTTCCCGCGCAATGCCATTGCGTACCGCCGGCGAGCCGCCCCAGCGTTCCCCAATCAGAAATTGCCAGCGGTTTGCTGACAGATCCACGGCATGAAAAAAATGCTCAATACTCAAACGGGTTTTGGAGGGCGCATCGGTCTGGCTTTGAAAGCCCTGACGCAAGCTGCGTAATAAATGATGCAAATCAATCGATACGTAATCGACCAGATCACTGCCCAGTTCTTCCATGTCCTGAAAATGACGATAAAACGCCGTCGGTACCAGCCCCGCCTCACGCGCGACTTCTCTCAGACTGATGGTACTGAAGGAACGGCCTGAGGTACTGAGCGTCAGGGCAGCATCCAGAATGGCCTGACGGCTTTGTTGCTTGCGTTCGTCACGAATCGACATAAAACCCGGTTCCTACTGGGGCAGCAGAAGCCCTAGTGTAGCAAAACCCTCACACAATGCGGATGTATAAAAATAATTCAAATTAAAACATTGTATTAGCAAATTTTATAAATTTTAAGTGTACAAGTGTTGACTCAGATAAAATTTCCGCTATAGTGAACACATGTTCACAGAATACACAATCGTTCACTCAGTGCACAAGCACTAACTGAACGACATTCTTGAATTACCCCTTTTTTGACAGTCGCCATCACCGAGGTGTTTCATGACTGCATTAACTCAAAGCCAAATTGAAAATTATCGCCCTGAATGGATTCGTGAAGATTTTGTTGATTTTGTCCTGGGACAGTTAAACCCGCTGTGGTCTTTGCGTCGGGTAAAGGCACGCGTTGAACGGGTAGAGCTGATTGCCGATGGCATGGCAAAGCTGACGCTGATCCCCAATGGCCATTTTCAGGGCTATGTTGCGGGCCAATACATTCTGGTCAGTGTCCAGATTGATGGCGTCACCCATCAGCGCAGCTATTCTCTGGTCAGTACGCCAGAAGAAGGCAAATTGTGCATCGCGGTAAAGCCGCATGGCAAAGTGTCCAGTTATCTGGCATTTCGCACCCATCCGGGCAGTGTGATCGAGATCAGTCAGGCACAGGGTGATTTTGTCCTCTCTCCCGACAATCGCAAACCGGTATTGCTGATCGCCTCCGGCAGCGGCATTACCCCCATGCTATCGCTGGCACGTCAGGCACTGGAGCAATCCAGCCAACCTGTGACCTTGCTGTATTACTCCCGCGATCCAGCCTTTCTCAGTGAATTTAACGCGTTGAAACAACGGTATCCCCAATTCACCGCGCATTGTGTGAATACGCTGGAAACCTCTGAGCGCTTCAGCCCCGAAGCCTTGCAGGGTTATTGCCCCGATTACCGAGACCATCTGACCTTTGTGTGTGGTGCCGAGCAATTGATGGCCGCAGTGAATGCGCACTGGCAATCTGCTGGTATTCAGTCCCAGCTGATCTCCGAAAGCTTTTTACCACCCAAAGCCAGTCTGGACGCCATGGATTCACCCGTGACGTTCCGCCGTTCCCAGCGCCAGTTTCTTGCCACGGGCAATTTGCTGGAGAGTGCGGAACAGGCTGGCCTGAAACCTGCGCACGGCTGCCGGATGGGGATTTGCAATACCTGTGTGTGTACCAAGACGAAAGGCACCGTTCGTAATCAGCTGACCGGCGAGCTGAATAGCGACACCAATGTCCCCGTTCGCTTGTGTATTACCGAGGCCGTCGGCCCAGTCGATATCGACCTGTAAGTGCCCTGGCCCATTCACTCATTTGGAGAGAATCATGAATCTCAATGCAATAACGACTCAAACCATCAAGGCATCGACCCTCTACAAAAAAAGCCGTGCTCTGTCTGCAGCAGAAGTAGAGGCATTTGGCCAACGAATTGAAGCCATCCGTGCGGAAACCCTGGCCAAAGTTGGGCCGGAAGATGCGGCCTATATTTATAAGATCCGCGACTATGTTCGCTACAGTGAAATCACCTCCCGCGGACTGCTGATGGCGGCTGGCTGGCTTCCTCCCGTTTGGCTATTTGCCACGGGTTTGCTCGGCGTGTCCAAAATCGTGGAAAACATGGAGCTTGGGCATAACGTCATGCACGGCCAGTTTGACTGGCTGAACGATTCTTCGCTGAAAGGTGCTACCTATGACTGGGATAACGTGTGTCCGGGTGATGCCTGGCGTCATTCCCACAACTACATGCATCACACCTACACCAATATCATCGGCAAAGACCGCGACGTAGGTTATGGCATTCTGCGGATTGCCGAGGAGCAGCCCTGGAAACCATCGGATGTATTCAATGTGCCTAAAACCCTGTTATTGGCGCTAGCCTTTGAGTGGGGTGTTGGTCTGCACGATCTGGAAACTGAACAGGTGATTGCAGGAAAAAAGCCTGCGGCACAGATGTGGAATGAAGCACGGCCGGTGATACGAAAAATTGCCCGGCAGGTCGCCAAGGACTACATCTTTTTCCCAGTGATTGCGGGCCCTAACGCGCTGCCAGTCCTGGCAGGAAACTTTACTGCCAACATCATTCGAAACCTCTGGGCTTTTGCCATTATTTTCTGTGGTCACTTCACCGCAGAATCAGAAATGTTCGAGGACAATCTATCCAGCGAAACGAAGGCTGAGTGGTATTTGCGTCAATTGAAAGGCTCAGGAAATCTTACCGGTGGCAAATGGTTTCATATCCTGAGTGGAAACCTGAGCCATCAGATCGAGCATCATATGTTCCCCGATGTGCCTGCCAATCGCTACGCTGAAATGGCGCCGAAAGTGCGTGCGCTCTGTGAGGAATACGGCCAGTATTACAACACCGGCTCCTTCCGTAAGCAGTTTTCCGAAGTGATTGTGCGTATTGTCGCCATGTCATTTCCCAATGAAGTGCGTCAGGCTCCCCGTAGCCTCATGGCACGATTCAAAGGCTGGGTTGGCCAATTTGCCTAAAGGCATGGGAGCTAGGGCTAATACACGCGATTAAAGCACCGGATTCGGTGCTTTTTCACACAATACTGACTGCTTTGAGCAAAAACCAGTCACTCATGCACAAACGCTGCAAAAACCGCTTGCATCGGTTTGAGGATTCTCTATAATGCACAACCACGGCGCTGCTGCCACTGAAAACCTTGTTGATAAACAAGCACTTATGAGATAAGTGACCTTAAAACGGTGTGATCAGGTGGTGGTTAAGCTGGGTGTAGCGGGTTGATGAGTAGGGTGAGTTGAGTTCTGGGATTTTGGCGGAAACGTTAAAAAAGGGCTTGACGAACTGAAAGGGATCTGTAGAATACGCCACCTCACAGTCCGGACGACGGATGTGACGAATCGTTAACAGCTAAAGAGCAACTTGTGTGGATTTTTGCTGGTTTGATGAGAAAAACATTTCATTGAGCTGGTGGAAAGACTCGAAGTTTATTTGAGTAATTTCGCTAAGCGAGA
>CAUJHL010000030.1 GCA_963204705.1 Pseudomonadota bacterium
GTTGCATTAGTAGGATCGGCAGCTAGCAACGTCTCCAAAGCGTTTACATTGGCCGCAACAGCGGCAGCACCGCCCTGAGCCGCAATACCCGCAGCACCCAGGGCATTCACGCCGACCAGTGACTCGGTGGTGGGCAGGGAGTGTTTGATCAAGTGCGATAGGTAAGCGCCGCACGCAAGGCGATCTCTGGTTTTTCAAAGGCAGCACCAATGACGCCACCTATATTGCTGTTGCCACTCATGTGCAGATCATAGCCGCTGGCTGCTTTATAGGCGGGACCACGCAGATAAACATCGCCCTCAACATCCTGCCAGGCCATACCGCCCAAAATTTGTAGGGAGGGCATGGGCTTGTAGCCTCGAATTCCAGTGACATTTTCAGAAGTCACATCGGCTTTGGTATTTCCGGTGATTCCCAGTGCGCCATAAGGGGCTTGCAAAGCGGAGGACAAAGCGTAAGGGGTAGCCGGATTGGTGGCGGTGAAATTGTTTACACCGGTGTATTCCACATTGGCACCGAACGGCTGATCGTAAATCAGGGCAAACGAGTAAGCAGGATCGGTGGAGATTTTGACGATACCAGACCAGAAATCATAGGTTTTGGCCATTTCAGGAACACGGTTGCCACTGGCATCGGTACCGGCCACGCTCGGGTCGAGAAAGCTATAACCCAGTTCTGCGTAATTTCCGGGAGTAAAAAACGGTGCGATTGATTGGCCTGAACGATCCAGTGCAGCGGCATGGGCCGTTGCACCCACGCTGAGCACAGCAATCATGAGGGCCAGAGGGGTGAGTGGCGAACGGATCATGGTGATCTCCTATCAATCCTATCAGTGTAAATGCCAGCGTACGTTTCCCGAGTGGTCTGCAGTCGCTGCAGTATTCCAGTTGTAACGCTATGTGTCCGTTGTAGCATGCACAGAGCATCCACACCATCTTCACAGGCGGCTTTAACGTGTGTTTTTTATTACCCAAACGGCCAAATGTTCACATTGGACGATGGCTTTCACCTCGAAAGGTTAACTATTGTTAATTGGCAGGCTGAAAAAGACTGTGGTTGATCACTGGCTTCGATCTATTTCATCAACGCCTTGAGATTGGCTAAATAGGCTTTGGCCTGTTCCTTGGGATCGACGTTGGAGAGTTTGGCTTTTTTCTTGCCGCTCCATTCCAGTTCTTCGGCGGGTAATTCATCCAGAAAACGGCTGGGCGTGGATTGCTTCATATTCCCACCGGCCCGGCGCTGTTCAGCCAGGGTCAGGGTGAGTTCCTGCCGCGCGCGGGTGATGCCGACGTACATGAGTCGGCGTTCTTCCTCAACGGTATCGGCGGCGATGGAGTTTTTGTGGGGCAATAAATCTTCTTCGAGTCCCATGATATAGACAAAGGGAAACTCCAGTCCCTTGGCGGCATGCAGCGTCATCAGGTTGACTTTGTCAGTGTCTTCGGCTTCCTGCTGCTGATCGAGCAAATCAAGCAAGACCAGCTTGCGAATCACGCTTTCGATGTTGCGTTCATTCACGTCTTCGGCGCGATTAATCAGGTTCTGGATGCTGCTAAAGAGACTTTCCAGATTGTCCATACGGACTTTTTCGGCCTGCGGCGTAGAGGCTTGTTCGCGAATGTAGTCAATGTAGCCGGTTTCATTGATCATCTGGCGCACCAGTGGCACAGGTTCGTCATTGTCGTGCAAGTCGCGGGTATACTGCTCAATAAATTCCGCAAATTCATGCAGCTGGGAGGCCGCTTTTTTGGGCAAGGCCATGGCCAGCCGCTGATCTCCGGCCGCCGCCAGAAGGGAGAGCTGGGATTCCTGGGCAAACAGGCCGAGTTTTTCCAGCGTTGACGGGCCAATCGCCCGCTTCGGGGTATTGATGATGCGTAAAAAGGCACTGTCGTCGTCCGGATTGATGATCAGGCGCAGATAGCTCATCACGTCCTTGATCTCGGTACGGGCAAAAAAGGACGTACCGCCGGAAAGTTTGTAGGGAATCTGCATTTCACGCAGCTGGGTTTCCAGCACCCGCGCCTGAAAATTACCGCGATACAGCACGGCGTAATCCTGCCAGGTTTTGCCATTCATCAGCTTGTGGGTCATCAGGTCATGGACGATGCGCTCGGCTTCGTCGTCGTCGTTGCGGCAGGTGATGACCCGGATCACTTCACCATGGCCCTTATCCGACCAGAGCGATTTTTCAAACAGGTGCGGATTGTTGGTGATGACCGAGTTGGCGGCTTTCAGGATACGGCTGGTCGAGCGGTAGTTTTGTTCCAGCTTGACGACTTTCAGCGAGGGAAAATCCTCCGCCAGCAGCGCCATATTTTCCGGTTTGGCCCCGCGCCAGGCGTAAATCGACTGATCGTCATCGCCCACGGCGGTAAAACGTCCCAGTACGCCCACTAGCAGTTTTACCAGCATGTACTGCGCGGTGTTGGTGTCCTGATACTCATCAACCAACAGATAGCGAATGCGGTGCTGCCATTTTTCACGCAGCTCGGCATTGTCCTGCAGCAAGCGGGTAGGCAATACAATCAGATCGTCAAAATCCACGGCGTTATAGGCCCGGATGTTGCGTTCGTACAATTCATACAGATGCGCCAGTTGCAGGTCTTCCGGTGACTCGGCGGTGGCAATCGCCTGCTGTGGGTCGAGCAGATCATTTTTCCAGTCAGAAATACGGCGAATCGCCTTGTTGATCAATTCTTTGCTTTCAGCGCCCGAGAGATTGTCGCGCTGCATCAGATCCATTAAGAGCCGTTTGCAGTCGTCGGCATCCATGATGGAAAAATTAGGTTTGAGCGGTGTATGTTTCAGCTCCAGCCGCAGCAGATTCAGGCCAAAATTGTGAAAGGTCGAGACGGTGAGGCCTTTCAGCTGATCAGCTGGCAATAATTTGCTGACCCGTTCCTTCATTTCGCGGGCGGCCTTATTGGTAAAGGTCATCGCGGTGATGCGATAGGCCGGAATCTGGCAGTGCTGCACCAGATGGGCGATTTTTCGGGTAATGACCGCGGTTTTGCCTGAGCCTGCGCCAGCCAGCACCAGTAAAGGCCCCTGAATGTAATCATGGGCTTCCTGCTGGCGGGGATTGAGGGGCGGCAGGGAACGAAAACTGCTCATGCGGGCGCGCTCATGCAAACGAAAACGGGCCGATAGTATAGGCGCTTTGCTCGGGAAAAAATGGGCAGCCGTGCAGAAAGCGGACAGTCAACCCTTGCCACTGGTCTGCATTGCGACAGGAAAAGTCGCTGGCCTCTCATTCAGAAATTCAATCATCCAGGAATTCCAATATCCACGAATTCGCTCGGCTCAAGGCATTTGTCCCAGTTCAGCCAGTGAGATGGCACCATCAGTGCCCACAATAATATGATCGACCAGCTGAATGTCCAGCATGTCGCAAGCCGTTTGCAGCTCGGCAGTCAAATGCAAATCCGCCCGTGACGCTACGGCGGGTGCGTCAGGGTGATTGTGCGCCACGATCAATTGCACGGCGTGATGCGCCAGTGCGCGACTGAGGACTTCCCGCAGATAGACTTTACAAGCGGTGAGCGAGCCAAAAAACAGGCGCTCAAAGGCCAGTAATTTCAATTGGCTGTCCAGAAAGAGCACGGCAAATACTTCGCGTTTTTCTGGCCGTAACTGCAAGGCCAGGTACTGTTTCACCAGCGCCGGATCGCTCAGCCCCAGTCCAGCCTGCAACTGGCTTTCCGTGTGTCTGCGACCCAGTTCCAGTGCGGCCATCAGGTGCGTGTATTTCGCCATGCCCATACCGTGCATGCCCATCACGGCTTCCGGCGGTGCCTGCAATAACCCCGCCAAACCGTGAAAGCGATCGAGCAGCAGGCGCGCCAGACTCACCACCGAATGCTGCTGGGTACCAGTACGCAGAAAAATCGCCAGCAATTCGGCATCGGACAGTACCTGCGCTCCCTGCCGTAGCAGACGCTCGCGGGGACGCTCGGCTTCGGGCCAGTCGCGGACGGGTTGGGGTTTCATGCTGGCAGCAGGCTGAAGGGAAACCATAGAATGGTCAGATGCTGTGCTCGGCACTGCCTCCAGTAACGAGGCATCCTGTAAAAAAGTCATGGTTTTTCCAGTCGTTACAATGCTTATAGGTGACAGCGCGGGGCTTGTCTTTACTGTTGTGAGCACGCCCTGCTGGGATTATCAGACAGTCGGTTTGGCGTGTGGGCATAGCCTAAAGGATTTTCGGTGGGTGTGGTATGGTGTGGGGCAAACTTTTCAGGGTGCCAGTAGCATATTTGCGACTGGGATTTTTCCTTTTTGCGGAGTACAGCTATGGGTCAGGCGATTTCACGGATAGTGCTGGGTGTCACCGGTGGGATTGCGGCCTATAAAAGCGTTGCACTGGTACGCCGTTTGCGCGATGCCGGTTTTGAGGTGCGGGTGGTGATGACGGAGGGTGCCAAGGCCTTTGTCACGCCGCTGAGCTTTCAGGCGGTGTCTGGCTTTCCGGTCAGCGATGATCTGCTCGACCCGGCCGCCGAAGCCGCCATGGGACATATCCAACTGGCGCGCTGGGCCGATCTGGTGGTGATTGCCCCGGCCAGTGCCAACACACTGGCGCGCCTGTATGCGGGAATGGCGGATGACTTACTTGGCACGCTGGTGTTGGCCACCGCATCCCCAATCCTGCTGGTACCCGCGATGAATCAGCAGATGTGGGCCAGCAAGGCTGTCCAGCGTACTGTGGCTGGGGTGCAGGAACTGGGCTATCAGTTGATGCCACCGGCGGTGGGCAGCCAGGCCTGTGGTGACACCGGCGCAGGAAGGATGCCAGAACCCGAAGCCATCGTGCAGTTTATTCAGCACTGGCAGCATCAGGGCCATACGGCGATGGAAGCGGCTTATTCCACGCTACTGAGTGGGCTGCATGTGGCCATAACAGCGGGCCCCACCCGCGAAGCCATCGACCCCGTGCGCTATCTCAGCAATCACAGCACCGGCAAAATGGGCTACGCACTGGCGGCCGCCTGCGCACGGGCAGGCGCGCGCGTCACACTGATTTCTGGTCCGGTCAGCCTGCAGGCACCTCAAGGCGTTGAGCGACTGTCGATCCATTCTGCGCGGGAGCTGCTGGCCGAAAGCCTGCGGATCACGGAACAGGGCTGTGATGTGTTTATTGGCACGGCGGCGGTGGCGGATTATCGGGCGGCGGAAATTGCCCCGCAAAAAATCAAGAAATCCAATGACACACTGACTATTTCGCTGGTGAAAAACCCGGATGTGATCGCCACCGTGGCGCAGCACCCCAAACGGCCCTTTATGGTGGGTTTTGCGGCAGAAACCGAGCGCGTGGAGGACTATGCCCGTGGCAAGCTGGCGTCCAAGGCGCTGGACATGATCGCCTGCAACGATGTTTCCCGCACCGATATTGGGTTTGGCAGTGATGACAATGCGATGCTGGTGTTTTTCTCGGATCGCTTTGGTTATGAAAAAGTCACGCTGGCCAAAGCCTCCAAACAGGTCATTGCCCGTCAACTGGTGTTGGCGCTGGCACATGCGCTGGGGCGTGGCGATGCGGCCGAAGCCTTGCATCCGGAATTGATGGTGCGGAGTGGGGAAAAGTAGGGCCAAAACTGAGCTTGGCTAAGTCGTGTTTAGGCACGCGGGTTTCTGGCCGTAGTGTCTGAATAGTTGCTCCGTGCGATTGGCACAATGCATCTAATAGGCTTTCTGCTTAAACTCCTTCTTACCGCTCTTTCAAACTTTCCTGCCCGTGCTGTAACAAGGGTGTCAGGAAATAATCAATCAAACGTCGATCACCAGTACGAATTTCAGCAGAAACCGCCATACCAGGAGACAGATGGACTTTTTGGCCATCAATGTTTAACCAGTCTTTATCCAGCTGAATGCGCGCACTGAATATCGGCCCCCGTTTTTCATCGGGAATGGCATCCTGTGATAAAGACGTCACATGGCCTGGAATAGTTCCATACCGGCACGGCCAGTTTTGACAGCGCGACCCAGACCTGGCGCATCGATCATAGCCTGGTGCTTGCGCCTCACCGCCTGAGCGAGGCACAGGGGCTGAATCTGAACGAACAGAACAGCGCAGAGGGTGGAGCGGGGAATGACAAAATCTGGGGTTCTTATGGAACCGACCGACTGTCCGGCGACGAGGGTGACGACGTCCTGTGGGGTCGAGGTGGGCTGGACATCCTGCTGGGCGGCAGTGGCCGCGACATCCTCATGGGCGATGGCATCGTCAACCGGGGCTATGGGATTGGAGAGGAAGCTTAAAAAAACCATCTTGTCAATATATTTTTTATGAATTGATTGATCGTATTGTGTACGTCAAGTATGCTTTCCAAAAATAGATAGCCTTGCTTAGAGAGTAGCGGCCTGATTGTTTTTTATGACGATATTCAAGATGTTATGACTTTTAGGGTTTTGTGTTGATCCGCAGTGATGGAAACGGTCTTTTAGGATGAGGAGTCTGGAGTGGGCATGGGCTCGCTAGGCAGAATCTTCTTTTCGATAGGTTTTTTGTTTTTCAGTTTAAATGATGATAGGTGGCAGTAATGGCTTTTATATATGAAAAGATTTCTGATTTAGATCGTGCTAAATATGATTTAGATAAGCTTGAAGTAGGAAGGCCATATTCGCAGAAAGATTGGGTTATTGATCGTGAATCTAACATATGGCTTAGGCAAGTTTTTTCTGAGCGGGAAGAACCTATTTATAGATGGATGTTGTTCCGTAATGATTATTTGTATGAGTTTACCTTGAGGTTAATTGATGTGGTAAGAGAGGAAGGTAGTATAAATTATAAATTCCTGCTTACTGATATTGCGTGTATTTTTAAGGATAGGTTTGTTGGGATTGATTTTGCATCCTCTGGTATTAATATTGTGACTATCGAAGAGATGATTAGTATTTATAAAGATGGCTCTTATTCGGTTAGAAATAAAGATTCTAGGCTTATCTTCAATGTTTTTATTTCTTTGGGTGAAGTATAATGATTTTTGCTAGTGCAAATGATGCTATTATAGCTCTTGAAAATGAATCAACAGGGTTAAGCGGCATTGATCTTAGAAATAAAATCATAGAAATTCTAGAGCGGACCTCGATTGATGCTAGGGGTAAGCTTACAGTATTGTATGCAGGTAGCATTACAAATGAATTAGGGGAAGTAACCTCTTCGACTAATATTGCCGCACAGATGGCAAATAATCCTGATGTCAGAGTTATTGATAAAACAGCAGCAGCAGCGTTTTTAAGTGATAACCGAGTTAAAAACTTAGTTGCGGAGTCATATGGCTGTGTGGATTATGATGAATTTGATAAGAAATTTGGCTGGTCTAGTCCAGAAAAGGCTTTTTGGTTTGATGGTGTAGATGGTCTCTGGGCAAAAATATCTAAACGTTTTGCGCAGGCAACTGTGGGCGATATCATAATCATGACACAAGACCCTCGTCCGGGTAGTGTGTTGATATTGACTGAAATTCCAACAGTCTTGGAAAAATTGAGGAGTGGCTCTGGCGAAATTACTTCGGTATGTGGGCTTACATTTAATAATATAAACAAACTGACTGATTCGGTCATAGCAGAGGATATTCTTGATACAGCAAAAACGTATACAAAATCTCATCCGCCCTCTGTTACTGACTATTCTAATTTTATAGAAAAGTCTCCAACTCGGCTCGCAGCAGAATTAGCATCACTTACTAAATCTACAAATGCAGGCGTTGTAGATGAGTTTATGGCAATAGTCAATAAAATTGATATTCCTCCATCTGTAACCAAGACATTGATGTTCTTGGGTGTTGGTGGTGTGATAATGAGTTTTGCTGCAACAGTACGAGAAGCAATAGATGCTTATCAAAGTGGAGATCATCAAAAGGCTAAGGATGTTTTACTAGAATGGAGCTCTGAGCTAGTTGGTGGTTTTGTCGGTGCTGAGGTAACAGTTGCTGCAACGCTTGCTATTGTCGGTTTAGCTGGGGTTGGTACATTATCAGCGCCGGTATTGGGTGCTATTTCCCTTGTAGCTGCCATCATTGGAGGAGTTTTAGGGACAGAAGCCGCCCAAGACCTCTATCAACTCACCAAAGACAAAGACGATAATGGTCGTAGAGATTTAATTGATCGCCTTGCAACTCTTATTGGTGGCGCGACAGACTTTAAAATCACCGATCCACTGCTGATCAACCTGAATGGCACCCAAAGCCAGCTCTCTGTGGACATGAGTCGTACCGATATGGTGGAAGCCGCCAAGACGGATATTGCCATGCGTTACGCGCTGCTCCACCTCAACCCCTTTACCCTCAGCAATGTCAACTACGCCGCCCACAACAAAAACGGCGAACTCGACCTCTACAACCCCGCAACCGGCAAAGGCATGACGGATGCCTACCTGATGGATCGGGCAGCGATGCTCACCTGGTTCCTGCATTACTACCACGGCGAGCTCGACCAGGACGACACTGTCCACACAGGCCCCAAACCGTACACCGAAGACTGGGATACCGATGACGTTCAGGGCAACTGGGACTTTAGTGATACGGGACGGGAATTACCCGGCGGACAGCCATTTAAACTCACGATTGACGGCGCTGGGCTGAGCCTGAGCAATCATCAAATTATCTTTGGCAACTCGAAGAATGAAACGCTGGAAGGTGAGGGGCAAAATGATCGCCTCTACGGCATGGGCGGCAACGACACGCTGAATGGCAACGCCGGTAACGACTATCTGGAAGGCGATGACGGCGCTGACAGCCTGAGCGGTGATGAAGGTAGTTATGATCAGGATGAAGTAAAAAAGCAATTAAAAATCCAAAAGATGATGATAGAGCAAGCGATAGGCAAATTGAAAACGAAATATTCATGTTTAAAAAGTTCTGAAGGATTTGAATTGAATTTTCACCCATTAAATTGGCAATATAATAATGTTTATTAATGGTAGCGTTGGCTTCGTCGCTAGAGCTTTTAATGGGATTCTAAAGGTCTTGATTGGGCATTATATATTTTTCACTTTGATCTTGCTGATTTTATTGCGGATTTATATCTACTATGATTATGGTCGTATCCACTTTGGAACATATATATGTGATGAGCATTCTTGGCCCGATGTGGGTTATAGTGGTAGGGATTGTAATTCAGCCATAGGTATTTTTAACAAAATAAGTGAAGCCAAAGGCAAGAAACCAAAAGTAGTTTATTGGCATCGTAGCTTTCACAGCAGGAGTACCCCCTGGCATGGGCAATATACGGGTAATGTTATCGTTTTAAAATACTCGACCTGGAAAAATCAGCGATCGATTGAGGAACTACTAAAAATACTTAATAGCCCTGATGATGATTTGTCATCAGGCCCATATACTAAATTTCTAAAAGCACATCAGGATGACCCCAAAAAACTCATATTGCTTGAAGAGAAAAAAATCAAGACGAAGTCAGATCGTCATATACGGTACGAGGTTACACGATCTACAGTGTGGATGCGTGCCAAAGACTTTGACCCCAAGCTCTTCTATAATCCTTATGGCTACCCACTAGCATTGCAATATGAATTGTTTATTAAGAGTACCGCCTACGGAAGCAATATTCTCAAGCCTGACTATGACTTTCCAGTTGGCTACGTGGTACATCAGGAGATCATGGATCGCTTCTTAAACGGCTTGCCTAAAATATACAACCCTGGCCAAATGACTAACTTCTTTGCTCGAGACTATAATTATGCGATGGGGTCTTTCACGTTGCCCCATTATTTGGTGAAGCAAGCTTTAGCTAGCCCGGATTTACTGATGCAAGCTACTGAAGGCAGTTTCAACTATTTTGACCCTCGATCAGGTGTGGGTGTAGTTGTAAACAATAGGATTTATGCCAATTATGGTTTGCTGAATGCCGAAAAGCGCGATCCAGATGAGGCGGAGTATAGACAGCAGTTGTTGGAGCGGCGCATTTTTATTGATAAAGATCATGTGTTTTATATTCCTTTTGATTCTGCCGGAGAATAGCAATGGCCTTCCTCACTGCATTAGAAATGTGGTCGCAGTTTCTTTTTGGACAAACATCGCCTATAAAGGGCGATGATTTGTTTTCTGACTCAGTTATTCGGGTTGAAAGTATAAAGACAATTCTTGAAGTTAGCGCCTGTGATTTTATGCAGTCTGGTGCTCCAGGAGGGTTTGTGCGCGGTGCCAACTTTGGGTTTGTAAAACGTTTTTTTGAATCTGAAACCTATGAGCATCTGCTTCTCTTAAGCACCAATTCCGGGGCGAGTCGCATTCAACCGGATGGATCCATTATAATGTCCTTAACTGACATGATTTTGATTAATGAAAATCCTGATATAGTTGCTTGGGCACCGGGGATTAAGGTAGATAAATGGTCTAGAGGTGAGCAGCAGCTTTCTTTTCGTCCTGATGGAGAAAGTGACTTGGAATTTGCTGAACGGGTGCAAATGTTCCAAAGTACTGCTTTTCAGTTAGGCTCAAATCCTGGAGGAGATGATGGTCAAGTAAAATTTGTCATCCACCCGGATGGCCGTAGAGAAATACTCAACTTTGTGATTACTCCCTCCTACAAAGCGCCTGACGTTGATAATTTTGATTTTATCGGTTCACTAGGCGACTCTGGCGAAGCAGCGGGCAATCGACTCAATGAACTTGCGACTGATGAGTCTGGTATAGGTCGTACAGTTGAAATTTTGTATACGGATTTGGACAAGGTTCCTCGAAAAACATACACTTTTTCAGATTATAAACATGATATTGCTTATTTGGAATCAGTGCATTATACGCAGAACCCTGTTGAGCTTAAATTATCTTTGGCAGATGTGTTGAATGGCTCTAGAACATTATTTGAGGAACTGTTTTATAGTAAAATCACCTCATTCCTTGATGCTCAGAATCGTCAGATATGGTTTGGTACAAATGGGAATGATTCTGTTGATTTGAATAATTACAATCTTCGCGATTATCCCTTGTTGCTTCAGTTGGCGTCTTTTTTATCCCAATTTTCTTATGTGCTTCCATCTGGTTTTAGGCTACCTAAATCTGGTGATTCACTGGTGGAAATTCAAAAGGTTATTAACCAATTAAATAATTATATTGGTGCTCCCAGTCCGCTTATTAGCTATAGCGCGGGTGGGGGGGATGATGTCATATTGGGATTAACTGATGGCTTAAATAATGATGATAGAATATACGGTGGAAAAGGAGCAGATAATATAGATGGTCGAAATGGGGATGACGAACTTCATGGTGGTGATGGTATTGACACTCTCACTGGTGGTAGTGGAAATGACAAAATGTTTGGAGATGAAGGCAACGACACGCTGAATGGCAACGCCGGTAACGACTACCTGGAAGGCGGTGACGGCGCTGACATCCTGAGTGGTGGTGACGGCAACGACACCCTGATGGG
>CAUJHL010000031.1 GCA_963204705.1 Pseudomonadota bacterium
CCACCGCCGTTGGGGGCAATTCAAAATCCCGTTGCAAGCGGTAAATGCGTCGGGCACGAGACAAGGCCAGACCATCAAAATACCAGTTCTGTGCCACGTACTGACCCACAATCACCTCTGAATCACAGAGTTCCAGCAACAGCGTTTCGCTAAGACCACTGAGGCCAGAGAGCTGTGCAAGGTTCAAGGCATGATCGTGTTCGATGAGCTGGCTCAGCATGGCCTCACTAATGGTGCTGCCTGGAGTGCGTTGAGACATGGGCAACCTCCTGAATCGATGATGAATTTTTAATGATTCGCTCTGGATTTAAAGTGATCTGCCAGTGTCTGCCAAGCTTCCTTGTCTGCTTCGGACTTTAGGGCTGGCAAGTCAACGGTTAAGACCAGATAGAGATCACCCGCCTCTTTGGCAGGTATACCCTTGCCCTTTAAGCGCAGGGTTTTGCCCGGCGAAGAATTGGCGGGTATGGATACTTCCAGCCGACCTGCAGGGGTATTCACCATGAGTGGCCCACCCAATACCAACTCCCACGGCATCACCGCAATGGTCTGGGTGACATCGCGGTCGTTGACCTGAATGCCAGCCTGCTCTGTAAACTGAATTTCCAGAAACAGATCTCCGGCCTTGCCGCCGTTGTGCCCCGGCATCCCCTGCCCACTTAGGCGAATCTGCTGACCAGCACGAATGCCTTTGGGAATTTTGACTTTAAGCTGTTTGGCCTCCTCGATGAGCTGCCCATTGGCGGACCGGACTGGTACGACCAGACTGAGCAGACGTTCCTCACCCTGATAACTTGCTGCAATATCAATGCTGAGGCGGGCATGCTGATCTTCCCCAGGCCACGGCTGATTCGGATCACGGCGGGAGTGCTGGCGACCATTTCCACCAGAAAACTGGCCAAACAAATCACTAAAATCAAAACCCTGACCACCAAAGCGCGAAAATTGCCCGGGATCAAACCCAAAACCGCCATTACCGGCAAACTCATTAGGCGACTGGCCATACTGACCAAAACCTGCCCCGCCCTGCCCAAACGGGTTAGCCAGCATCTGATCGTATTCGGTGCGTTTCGTCTCGTCACGCAGGGTTTCATAAGCGGCGTTGATTTCACTCATCCGCGTATCGGCGTCTTTTTCCTTGCTGACATCGGGGTGAAATTTGCGCACCAGCTTGCGATAGGCTTTGGTGATGTCTTCAGTGCTGGCCTTTTTGTCAACACCTAACAATTCATAGAAATTTTTGTCTGCCACGATACCGTTCCACACAAGGTTTCTATCGTTATCCTGCTTTCGCGACCGGGCATCAATAACGAATTGTTTAGAGCTGTGTACACTGTGTTAATAATAAGTTGTGTTGTGGCCTGTAACCCTTATAAGGTACCGCGAGCTGAGCATTGCTGATGTTATAAATAGTCGTACTACTGCTGTGCCTCGGCATGCCTATAGCCAGCCATACCTAATCAGTCATTTTTTAGGGAACGACTTAATGGAAACCTGCCTGCTTTCACTCGCCACACTACCTTTAACAATCTCGGCTTTCCAAAAGTGGGACTGAATACAGGAAATGCTACCCTGAGTGGAACAGTGGTTTATCCCAGCCAGCCAAATTAACTGCTTGTTGGTTCGTTCAATGTAATCCGGTTTTGCCTTAGGGTGAACCGGATTTTCGATTTTGGTAGATGAACAGCCCTGAACATTTTTGAACCGCCCCGAGAATCGCGGTGTCCTATCATTGTCGCTAAACTCAGAAAAATCGTATATCCAATCGCCGTCTGGACCATTCTATGCTGTACCGATTTGCGCTTGTGCCATTGGCTCCTGTGTTGCTGCTACAGGGCAAAAGAGTCCGCCGTGATACGCCGCGACTGCCTGAGCCCGACGGGGTGCGGACGGGCAAAAGTCACCAGCCCCTTCTTCATTCACAAAATCATCACTCACAGAATCAGCCGCTACGGCTACTGATTTTGGGAGATTCCGCAGCGGCCGGTGTGGGAGTGGCAGAACAGGCTCAGGCCTTAACAGGTCAATTGACTGCCCTATTGCACATGGACGTGTCGCTGGAGTGGACGCTGTTGGCTCAGACCGGTTTAACGACGCAACAAATTCGTGAGCAACTGCACACACCGGAGCCTCAGAACGTTGACTGTGTGGTGGTGTCCGCTGGGGTCAATGATGTGACCAGTACCGTTTCGGCCAAAGCATGGATTCAGCATACCCTTCAGCTGATTCAGCAATTACGAGAACAGTTGAACGCGCAGCACATCCTGTTGTCTCCGGTTCCTGCCATGCAGCACTTCCCAGCGCTGCCCTTTCCGCTCAACTGGTATTTAGGTCAGCGGGCGGCGGATTTCAATCGCCGATTGGCGAAATTCGTCAAACACCAACCCGATCTTGAGCTATTGCCTTCCCTGCCACTGCTTCAACCCTCGTGGATGGCTGCCGATGGTTTTCATCCGGGTGCTGAAGGCTATCAACAATGGGCAAGGGAGCTGCACCAATGCATTCGGGCACGCTGGCTGGATGCCGACAGCTAACTGTTTTACGTATGGCCCACTTAAAAGACTCGTCCATAATCACGTTAGCAAAAGGATTTTTATTTTAAGGCTACCGCCGTTTCTTCTTGCCACTCACAGGTGGTTTTGCTGACGCATCCGGACTCGCCGTATGCGCTACTGGTTTCCGAACGCCCGCTATGGAGTCCGTTTCTTCCCCATTTTCCTCATCACTATTTCCAGTCAAGGAAAGAAAAAAATTCTTCAAAAATTCAATACGCTGGGTTTCTTCTTCCAGCTGGGCACCCACACGCAATTTCAAACCGCCTTCCATACGGAACACGCGCGGCTGCTGTTGAATCAGCTGAATGATTTTTGAGGCATCCACCGGCGTATCCTGATTAAATTCAATCACGCCACCTTTGGTATTCAGGTCAATTTTACGAATGCCCAATGCTTCTGCTTTTAGCCTCAGGCGGTGCACGGCAAATAAATGTTGAGCCGGTACGGGTAAATTGCCAAAGCGATCAATCATTTCCATGCGGATATCCATCAGTGCACGATCCGACTGGGCATGACTGATGCGTTTGTAAAACAGCAAGCGCTGATGCACATCGCCCAGATAGCTATCCGGTATCAGTGCGGGCAGATGCAGGCTGAGCTCACTGGTCAGGGTGAGCGGTGCATCCAGATTGGGGGCACGTCCGTTTTGAATGGCTTTGGTTGCACGTTCCAGCATGTCCATGTAGAGGCTAAATCCAATTGCCTGCATGTTGCCGCTTTGCTCCTCGCCCAGCAGCTCACCGGCACCACGTATCTCCAAGTCTTCACTGGCCAGCAAAAAGCCCGCGCCAAGATTGGAAGCACGCTGAATAGCCTCAAGCCGTTTTTCGGCATCGCCTTTCAGGTGTTTGATGGACGGCACCAGCAAATAGGCATAGGCCTGATGGTGTGAACGTCCAACGCGACCGCGCAACTGGTGCAGCTGGGCAAGTCCGAGTTTATCGGCTCGCTCGATGATAATGGTGTTGGCATTCGGCACGTCGATGCCGGTTTCGATGATGGTCGAACACACTAATATGTTGTATTGCTTGTGATAAAAGGACTGCATCACTCGTTCGAGCTCCCGCTCGCGCATCTGGCCGTGAGCGATGGCAACGCGGGCTTCCGGCAGCAGCTGGCTGAGTTCATCGGCCGCCCGTTCAATCGAGGCAACATCGTTATGCAGGAAATACACCTGACCGCCGCGCAAAATTTCCCGCAAAATGGCTTCTTTCAGGGTGGCCTGTGTACGTTCCATCACGAAGGTTTTGACGGCCAACCGGCGTGCAGGCGGTGTTGCGATGATCGACAGGTCACGCATGCCCGAAAACGCCATATTCAGCGTTCGTGGAATCGGCGTTGCGGTCAGTGTCAGCATGTCAATATCGGCGCGAAGGGCCTTGATGCGCTCCTTATCCCGCACACCGAAGCGATGTTCTTCGTCCACGATCATCAAGCCGAGGTCATGAAACTCAACACCTTCCTGCAAAATTTTATGGGTGCCAATGACGATATCGACTTTTCCAGCCTTGAGATCTTCAAGAATTTTCTGATGATCCTTGCGTGAGCCAAAACGTGACAACACTTCGATGCGCACGGGCCAATCGGCAAAACGATCCTTAAAATTATCATAATGCTGCTGCGCCAGCAGCGTGGTCGGCACCAGCACACTGACCTGTTTGCCCGCATGTACCGCGACAAACGCCGCCCGCATGGCCACTTCGGTTTTACCAAAACCCACGTCACCGCAGACGAGACGATCCATGGGACGCGCTTGCTGCATGTCGTGCAGCGTAGCCGTGATGGCATTGGCCTGATCCACAGTTTCCTCAAACGGAAAGGCACTGCTGAACTGCTGATAGGCGTATTCGTGGAGCGAAAAACTCAGGCCTTCTTTTGCCTGCCGTCTGGCCTGAATATTCAGTAACTCGGCCGCCACATCATGGATCTGCGCCATGGCTTTGCGCTTGGCCTTTGCCCAGGTATCCGTACCCAGTTTATGCAAAGGCGCATGGTCGGGATCACCACTGCTGTACCGACTGATCAAAAACAGATTGGCAACCGGCACATAGACTTTGGCATTGTCGGCATAATCAATCTGCAAAAATTCATGCAGTTGATCATCAATTTCCAGCGTCACCAGACCGCCAAAGCGCCCCACCCCATGATCAATATGCACAACAGGCGCGCCAATCGACAGCTCGGACAGGCTCTTGATCAGAAATTCATCCGAAACTTCGGATCCTTTGCGGCGAAGTTTTTGAATCACCCGCTGATCAAAGAGCTGATTTTCGGTAATCACACTCAGCCGGTTGTCTAGTACCAGCCCGCGTTCAATAGGGGCCGTGGTCAGGACCAGTTTTGCACTGGATGACAGGCACTCGGCAAAACTGTCCAGAATGGGTAATGCAGGAAAGGCAGGCAACAGCAATTCACGCAGGTTTTCCCGCCGTCCCGGGCTTTCCGCAACCAAAATAATCTTGCCACTAAACCCATCCGCATACTGGCTGAGCAAGGCCAGTGGCTGACTGCGCTTGTGGTCTACAGGCAGACGTGGCGGGTCACTGGCGGGCACATTCAAAGCCCCCGCGCGCAAGCTGACAGCGTCCTCACTCACGATGATACGGCCAAACGCCTTGATACGGCCAAACAGCTCATTGACGGTCAAAAACAGCTCATTCGGCGGCAATACCGGCGCGTCCACATTATGTCGGCGATCCTCGTAGCGCTGATTCACTTCCTGCCAAAAATGGTTCAGGCAGCCTTCTACCCGATTATCCGAAAAGATCAGCGTATCGGCCGGTAAATAATCCAGCACTGTACCGCCTTCCAGAAATTCTTCACGCTCAAAAAACAGCGGCTGATAATATTCCAGACCCAGTGAGCTAATCCCATTCAGCACATCCTGATACAAAGGAAAGCGCTTGGGACTGGCGTCGGGAAACAGCTCGGCAAACCGTGACCGGAAGATCCCACGGCCCTCGATCAATGGAAACTCACAAGCTGGCAAAACCCGAAAATGCTCAATGTGTTCGGTCGTGCGCTGGCTTTCCGCATCAAAGCGGCGCAACGACTCGATGGTGTCGTCAAACAGTTCAATCCGTACCGGCATCGGCTGGCCCATGGGGAAAATATCCATGAGGCTGCCACGAATGGCGTATTCGCCTGCTTCGTAGACGGTATCGACGGCTCGATATCCCGCACGACTGAGCCGATGGCGCTGCTCATCCGGATCAAAGGTTTGCCCTTTGGCTATGTCAAAATGCTGCCCCAGCAGCCAGCTGGGAGGTGCCACCCGCTGCGCAAGCGTACTGGCGGCAATCAGTAGAATTCCCTGCCGTGGCAATTGGCTTAATACGGTCAACCGTTCGGACACAATATCCTGATGCGGCGACAGCCGATCATATGGCAGGGTTTCCCAATCGGGAAACACCACCGGCGTCGATCCATAAAAAGCCAGCTCGTCTTCAAGCTGAGCCAGATGACTGGTATCACGCGCCACCATCACCAGCAGTCGTGGGTCATCCAGTGTCGCCCTGGCCAGTTGAGCCAATAACAGGGCCGCCATCGAACCTTTTAACTGGCCTATCCAGCGCCGGTCACCCGCAGCCAGACCGGCCACCTCACCGTGTATGGACGTTGCATCCAGACTGAACTCTCGCGTTTCGGCCAACAGCTGTGACATAGGAGCTTTCCCTTTAGCCGTAGGTCTGATCCAGATAGGCCAGAATATCGCGTGATTCGTACAGCTTGATGCCAGTATTTGGGTCCACCAGATAAGGCACTTGCATTTTGCTCATGGTAGTGCCGTAGAGTTTCTCCCGTTTTCCGCCTGCTAGTGGGAGGTATTTGCCGGGTTTAAAGCGCATCACCGCTGGGCCCATATCCTGCCAGCGCTCTTTGGCTACGTTATGCAGCACATAGGGCAATTCCAGCTCACAGAGTCGCTCGCGCACCAGACGGGAAAACGGACTCGCTTCAAAACTCCAGAGCTCCAGATTTTGTTCCGGCTGTTTGCGTTCACTATTGGTGGATTTGGCTTTCAGACCGCGCATGCCACTCACCAGTGAACCCAGCGTGCCCTTGATTTCGCGTTCAGGCAGATGTTGCCAGGTCGAAGGCGTTTTGCCCGTATTGCCATAATGCAGGAACAAATGATCAATGATCGCCTGAGATTCCAGCAAGGTGGTGCCGGTATTGGTATCGACCATGAGTGGAAACTGGGCCTTGCCGGACAGCTTTTCTGCCTCGGGACGATAGCGCGTGCCATTTTTGGGACAAGGATAGATTTCCACGTCGAGATTCAGGCAGCTCACCACTTCACGTACACGACGGCAGTAGGGACAGCCTTCCATCTCGTAGAGGCGAATGGGTTTACTGGGTTGTTTGGGATACGGAGTACCCTGCATACCGTGGCCACCACCGATCAGACTGGTTGCCATGGCCTGCGCAACCTTGAGATGATGAAACATATAAAGCGCTCCTGTGTCCTGCCAAGGCAGGCGGTGAAACAGACCTAGTTGAAAGTGAGCCAACAAAAGATCACTTGTTAAAAATAAATCAAATCAATGAACTATCAGAAATGAGAATGCCATTGTTATCGGCATAGACGTAGTCACCGGGCCGGATCGTCACCTCACCCAGTTGCACAGGAACCTGCACTTCACCTACACCCTGACGATTGCTTTTACGCGGAATCGAAGCCAGTGCCTGCACACCCAGATCTAGTCCGGCCAGTGCATCGACATCACGCACACAGCCATAGATGATAACACCCGCCCAGTGGTATTTGACCGCGCTGGCCGCAATCAGGTCGCCCAGCAAGGCGCAGCGCATGGAGGCACCGCCATCCACCACCAGCACATGTCCATCGCCTTCCGTTGCCAGCAATTCTTTTACCCGCGAATTGTCCTCGAAGCATTTTACGGTGACAATTTTTCCGCCAAAGGTCGATTTTCCACCAAAATTTCGGAAGGATTTACCGTCGATTGATGGAGAAATGACCTGACAGTCCGGATGATCATCCAGCAGGTCACAGGTCACAAAAGGCGCATCGGGAGTCGTCATGGCAATTTTCCGCAGCAGTATCTATCTAAAGTACATCAGTTAAAGCAAGCTAATTAAAGCAAGCTAGTTGAGACAAGGCGGTAAGCAATTCACCACTTATTGCCTGTCACTCCAAACCATGGGCAAATTTACAGCGTCATTTTCAGCATGTCTGCGTTGCTGATGATACGCGTGCCACATGCCGAAGCCTGTTCAGGCCGAGTCGCCATCAGCATCATGGAACGTGCAACACGCTCAGCTTCAATCGGCCGACTGCCAAATGTGGCTGGCAGCACACGGTTAAGAACCTGAAACGCCTTTTGTGCCAGTGCTTCGGCGGGGCGACTGTCGGTGTGCTGGCCCAGCAACAGGGAGGGCTGAAAAATCAGCGTCTGATCAAAAGCCAAAGCGCTCACCGTGTTTTCCAGCCGGGCCTTGACACGGTTATAAAATATCAGTGACTGCTCACTCACGCCCATCGCGCTCACCAAAAAATAGCGCCGTGCACCGCCCTGCTTCACCGCTTCGGCAAATGCCACGTTCAGCCCATAATCAATGGCTTCAAAGGCCTCTTTGCTGCCCGCCTGTTTCAGTGTCGTACCCAAAGTGCTAAAGGCATCGCATCCCTTGAGGTCCAGCCCT
>CAUJHL010000032.1 GCA_963204705.1 Pseudomonadota bacterium
TGGGGCGAGGTTAATTCAGGCTGCGAAATTTTAAAGAGTCGACCATCAGCCAGTCCCGTGATCAGGCTGCCGTCCGGAAGTACGGCAATATCTTCTGGCCCGGTACCGGGCAATTCAATGCGATGGATGGGCAGCATGGCAGACTCGCGGCGGGTGAAAGTCTGAGTGACTATACGCCAATTATTTCCGGCATACATTCAGCGAATGACAATTGATTGCAGGGCAGTTGATCGCATGACAATTCCACCGATTGCCATTCAGCGGATAGCCATTAAGCGGATGACAATTGCTTACCGCGTTTTACACGGTCAGGGTATTGTCTGTAGTTCATTCGGCGGATACTGAGTCAACCTGACTGCTCGAGGCCATCTCATGTCGCCATTCAACCAGAAGCTAATCCAGCAGAAGCTAATCCAAAAAAATGAACCGAAAGTAGGCAGTCACTCTAAACGGGAGAAATTTACGGGATTACCCTTACTGTCCCGACGAATTTTGCCGAGGAGTTTCAGTCGTTTGGCGAAACTGAGCCGATCCATTGGCCAGATGAAAGAAATGGAGTCGGCAAATTCTTTAAAAAAACAGATTCTGGTCTGGGGTTTGAGTCTGTTTGGGCTAACGCAGTCTTTTCCCTCAGTACAAGCCATGCCTGTAGCGCCTGCTGCTCCCTACCCAAATGTGGTGGATCAGCCGGTGAAATCGCTTCCCAACCAGCCCATTCCGTATCTGGATCTGAATCGCTATCTGGGCACCTGGTATGAAATTGCCCGTTTGCCGATGTTTTTCCAGCGCAACTGCGACCACGATGTCAGTGCAACCTACACGCTGCTGCCAAATGGCCATATCGGTGTAGACAACCGCTGCATGAAAGCAAATGGCACGGAAATGCGCTCTGTGGGAGACGCCAAAGCGCTGGATGACAGTCATGCGCGGCTGGCGGTGAGCTTTTTGCCCAAAGGCTTGCGCTGGCTGCCGTTTACCCGGGCTCCCTATTGGGTGATTGCCATTTCCGAGGATTACCGGATTGCCCTGGTGGGGCATCCTGATCGCAAATACCTGTGGCTGTTGTCGCGGGAAAAACAGCTGTCCGAATCAGAGCTAAAATACTATGTGAATCAAGCGGCTGCGATGGAGTATCCGGTGCAAAAACTCATCATGACCCGCCAGTCCCCTGATTTAGCGAAATAAACAACGATTTTTACCCTGCCGTGTGGCGAATACACTGAGTACCTGCTGATGAACGATCCCATCAAACTGGATGTAACTGATATTGTCGATAATACCGAACTGGAAGCAGCGGCTTTTCGTCGTTTGATTTCACATTTACAGTCGCATACCGATGTCCAGAATATCGACCTGATGAATACGGGAGGATTTTGTCGCAACTGTCTGGCCCGTTGGCTGGGAGAAGAAGCCCAAAAACAAGGGTATGAATTGCCCGATGACACGGCTCGCCAATACATTTATGGCATGCCCTATGCCGACTGGAAGGCGCGATTTCAAAAACCCTAAAGGTTTCCGGATGACTCTTTTAGCAGGCTCATCCCTGTTGGCCCGTTTGCTGTGATATTGCGATTTAGCCTTACTGAAGCAGGGCATGATCATGTTATTCTGGTTCCAGATGTCGGGACATTTCAGATAAATTCCGCTACACTACGGCCCGCCCAGTGCGGGCATTTTATCATCGGTGATAAGCTCGTTTTTTCGCCATGACATGCGTGACTGCACAACTGCAATGCGCTTTGTCTTCACCTGTCCGCCTGTGTCTCTGTTGGCTGTTACCCCGGCCTAAGCAATTCAATAACGATATTCCACCCTGGTCATCCTGAGGACTTCCCCGTGAGTAAAGAATCCATCATTGCCTTGCACACAGAACATTTCGGACGCTGGAAAAACCGCGAAGAAATCGCCGAGCGCATGATTGCCATGATCGGTCAGCTGTACCGGGAAAAAGACGTCATCATCAGTGTTTACGGCCATTCGCTGATCAACAGTTCGGTGATACAGATCCTGAAAGAGCATCGCCGCGTCCGGATGATCGCAGGTGAGCTGTCCGTTGTGGACACAATGCCTGTCCTGGAAGCACTGGTCAAACGCAGTGATATCAATGGCTGTGAAGTGGATATCGGCAAACTGGGTATCGAGCTGAAAAATAAGGGTAGCTCTGCTGAAGCAGTGCTGGAAGAAGCCTTTGCACCGGTCGCGGCCCAACCGCGTGATGGCAAGCCTGTCGATGTAGTGCTGTATGGATTTGGCCGGATTGGCCGGATGCTGGCCCGTTTGATCATTGAGCAAACCGGCTCTGGCCGTGGTCTGCGCCTGAAAGGCATCGTGGTGCGAAAGGCCTCCGATGGTGATTTGGCCAAGCGGGCGTCGCTGCTGCGCCGTGATTCTGTTCATGGCCCATTTGACGGCACCATTGCAGTGGACGAGGAAAACGAAGCCATCATCGCCAATGGCAACTTTATCAAAGTGATTTATGCCAATAATCCCTCTGAAATTGATTACACCGACTATGGCATCGACAATGCCTTGCTGATCGATAACACCGGCAAATGGCGCGATGCGGAAGGCTTGTCGCAACATTTGAAGTGCAAGGGCATCGCACGGGCGATTTTGACGGCTCCAAGCAAGGGCCCGATGAAAAACGTGGTCTATGGCGTCAACCACACGGACATTCTGGACAGTGATCAACTGATTTCTGCCGCCAGCTGTACCACCAATGCCATTACACCTGTGCTGAAAGTCATCAATGACAAATACACGGTGGAAAGTGGTCATGTGGAAACCGTGCATTCTTTCACGAATGATCAGAATCTGATTGATAACTATCACAAAGCCGATCGCCGTGGCCGTGCGGCAACGCTGAATATGGTCATCACCGAAACCGGTGCAGCCAAAGCCGTTGCCAAGGCGCTGCCAGCGCTGCAAGGTAAATTGACCGGCAACTCGGTACGGGTACCAACGCCGAATGTGTCGCTGGCAATTTTGAACCTGACGCTGACCAATGCTCCGGCGGATCGTGATGAGATGAATGAATACATTCGTCAGATTGCGCTGCATTCCAATCTGCAGGGGCAGATCGACTACACCAACTCGACGGAAGTAGTGTCGAGTGACTTTATTGGCTCACGTTCAGCCGGTGTATTTGATGCGCAGGCAACGATTGTGAATGGCAATCATGCAACGCTGTATGTCTGGTATGACAATGAAGTGGGCTATAGTTGCCAGGTGCTGCGCATCGCCGAGCAGATGGGCGGTGTGCGCCACATCAATGTTCCCGTGGACAGTGTGAGTGCCTGATGGTGGGATGATAGGATGGTGAAGAGCCGGCTAAGCGATTAGCCGGTTTTTTTTATGGGTTTTGGATGGGTGGAGTGTAAGGTGTTTAGCTCTTTGAATGTGTCGAAGGGCAGTCAACGTGTATAGCTCCCTGAGCCTGTCGAAGGGGGGCGGTCATAGGCAAGTTCATTTCGATAGGCTCAATGAACCTGTTTACTCCTTGGGCGTGTTGAAGGGGCGGAATTAATGCTTCCGAAGAAGGATCATTTCGACAGGCTCATTGAACCTGCTGCTTAATCCTTTAAATAAATACCGCCATCCGAGTGCACTTCAATCATGACGGGTTTAAGTGCCTGATTTTTGCAGGGGCCAAACACGCATTCACCATTGTCCACCTGAAACAGCGCACCATGATTCGCGCAAATCAGGTATTCGCGATCCATGTCCATAAACTGCTGGTCTTGAAATTCCAGTGATACACCGAGATGCGGGCAGCGATTGATATAGGCATAAAATTGCCCATCCCGCTGGGCAACAATCACTTCACCACGAGTTGTGTCAAAACTGCGTGCATCACGCTCATTGATCTGTTCGGTTTTACACACCAGTTCCATATCCGGTTCCTGTAAAAGGGAAGTAATGCACCTATTTGCCAGCAGAGGTCGAGCGGCTTGGGTCTTTTAACACTGTAAACGACTTCGGCAAAAAAGTGCAACGAGTTGGCACTATGTCATGTTGTGTT
>CAUJHL010000033.1 GCA_963204705.1 Pseudomonadota bacterium
CGACATGCCGGGGCCGGGGACGACGGCGATGCCAGCTAGTACGGTCGTGTTACGCGCGCCCTCGCCTGCCCCTTCGCTTGCTCAGAAACCTGATAAGGCACCTAATAAAGCCCCTGCTCCAGCACAAGAACCAGCACCACCGCTTGGCACTAAGACGTCAACACCCACTCCTTCCGCAATCCCGGACGCCACCGAGCATGTTCATCACCCCACGGAATCGCCGGAACACCTTGCCGAACTCACACCACCCCTGATTACTCCAATCGTTGATGGCAAGGGCTTACGCGACCCCGATGCCTATTCGGGCGGTTTCAGTCTGCACAGCGGCCCCTATCTGGCGGACAATCCCCATGACATGCACGCTCATGACCAGCAGCGTTATGCCTCGTTTATGCTGGATCGGCTGGAATGGGCGGATTTGGGTTCTGCTAATGGCAACGCAGGTCATGGCAACCCGCTGAACTATGAGCTGCAAGCCGATTATGGCAATCGCGAGGGCACACTCTGGCTTCGCTGGGAGGGGGAACTGAGTGGCAGTGAGCTGGAACACAGCCAGACGGAACTGGGCTGGCGCAGGCCGATGGATGCCTTTTGGGATGCCGAAGCGGCGATTCGGCTGGATCAGTCCACTGGGCCTACACGCCAGTGGCTAGGGCTGGGCATCAGCGGGCTGGCTCCGTACTGGATTCATACCCGTGTCATGGCTTATGTAGGGCCACAGCAGCGCGTGGCCGTGCAGGCGCAGTTCGAACGCGACTTTTTCCTGAGCCAGCGGTTGATCCTGTCTGCTGAGGCACACGCACTCGCTTATGGACAATCCGACCCGGCCAATAGTATTGGCTCTGGCCTGTCACAACTTGATGGAGGCCTACGGCTGCGCTACGACCTTAGCCGCCAGTTTTCGCCGTATGTAGGAGTACGCTGGGAAAACCGCTTTGGCAAAACAGCGGCCTTTGAGCGACTGGCTGGCAAACAGCCCCACGATAGTCAATGGTTGGTGGGACTGCGGGGGTGGTTTTAAATTTTCCCCAAACGTGCCTTTAGGTGAAAGCGATTCGCTATGCGACACACTTTGACGCGGTGATCGCTCACCTCGCTTCTTTAAGCCAAAAAACAAACAACACAAGCTTGCAAGCCTGAGTACTCCCTGACACAGTTGACTACAGTAGAACGCCAGGAAGGCAAATACCAACTCCCCCTGACTGCCCAAAATGGGAATTGATCCGCCCCTATTGGACTACACAACGAATGAACCAATTACTGGCTCACTGCTGCCAGCACGCCTGATGCATGCCTGATGACACATCCTGTCTGATCCGCACGTTAGGATGTATCGATCACTTAACTAACGACGAATAAAGGAATAATAACCATGAGCCTGTATGTTTATATTACTGAAACCTGCTGAAAAGCTGCCAGGGATTATGGGCAAACCGAGTCACTGCTGAAATTGCAGGCGGATATTGAACGAGAGCAATCCTTATGGCGGCTCCAATCGTTTCATTTTCCCTTTTGGGTAAAAAAACGCTTGGGCATCGAAACCCATTGTATTGACCGGCAGACCCGACCATGACGGCGCAATTGTCCCGCCAGTTTGATCTGGTATTTGTCTTGCCGTGTCTGGATGGGCAGGAACTGGACTATCTCCGCAATAATCCGGCGCTGGCGGCATATCTGGAGGTACGGCCAGACGGCAGCACTTCCATCCCCGTCATGAGTGTGATACGGGCCAAAGGGCTCGAATTCCAGCGCGTTGTGCTGTATGGCTTTGGGCAGGATTGCCGATACGATCTGGACTGGGGAGGCGCTTTAGACAACCAGCCCGAACACAAAATCCGTCATGAATATTTTCTAAACCGTCTCTATGTCGGTGCAACGCGGGCGCGTAGCCAGCTGATGCTGATTGACGATACCGATGCCTTTGCACGTTTCTGGACCCCCTTACAAAATGGCTGGGAACCGCCAGTTAATCTGCAGCAACTGCCGGAATCCGCAGCCGTATGGCAACACCAGCTTGGCACGCTACGGGCAGCGACGCTTGAAGACATTACGCCGGATGCCCAGCAAATCCGCTTTATGCTTGAAAATGCTGACACCCTGCGCCAACAGGGTCTGGATGATCAGGATGCCTTTCTGTTGCGACAGGCGGCAGGGCTTTACGGGCAATTGGGCGACTTCCATCAACAGGCCTATTGCCTGGCGGAAGTCCTGTTTCTGGAGGAAAACTATTCTGCAGCTGCACGGGAATTTGAATCGCTTAATTCCCTGGATCGTGCCAGGAACGGTGACTTTGCCACTGCACTTGTGCCATATCCGCAAACGCAAGGGACTCCCCCCTTTACGGACGGATGCGATCGGTTAGCAGCAATGAGCTATCAAAAAAAGGGTTTTGGGTGCCCCCGTTGCAATGGGTTCAGCTGAGGGCGGCTTGACAGACAACACTGAACTCCGTATAAGGGCATGAATTTAATCACTTAAAAAATAAAGGAAAAAATGTCACCTTTCGCTAGAGCCAAACACTACCTGAATTACATTCTCACCCGTAACCTCGTGAATCAGAGCATCATTGATAGTGTCAGCATCATGGCCAGCCCTGAAGGTCGCATTCAGCAGTGTGAGCAACCCGATGATGCGGATTTTGAACAGGCCATTACTCCCTTCGCCCGTTATTTGCAGCAGCAGGGGTTTGCAGATCCCGTCTGGATTCAGAGTTTTACCCTGACCAGCGGCTTGCCGATACACTGCGGGTTCTGGACGCGGGAAAGTGATGCGTTGAAAGCCGCTGCCTATTTTGCCAATGGCCAATTAGGCGTTGAATTTGTCAGTACGCTGGCCAACAACGGCTGCCTAATGACCTCTAATTCTGAATTGGCTGGCACCCTGCCACTGGCACCTGGCCGTTACTTACAAATCATGCTGACGGGTGAGGATTATGGCCTGCTAGCTCAGCATCATCAGCAGGCCCTGGAACGACTGACACAGCGCGGTCAGCGTATTTTCCATGAAGTAATCACCCATTGGCCGGACTTTCTGGAAAACCGGCTCCGGCAGGATGCAGCACATATTCAATCAATACCTAATTGGAAGACGCAAGGTGCGCGCTGGTATTGGCTCGACCGCCCCAAACGCATCAATCGCCCTGTCCTTTAGCCATTGCAGACCACACAAGCCGCCTAAACTAGCCTCGCACGCCCACCTTGCCCTCACGAATTGGTAAATTCACCAGAGCGGCAAGGAGCGCCAGCGCCATATCGGCATACCACATCAAGCTGTAATCCCCAAACTCCACAATGGCCAACCCACACAGCCATGCACCAAGAAACACGCCAATCTGGTGGGACAACAAGGTAAGCCCAAACAGGGTTGCCAGATACCGGGTACCGAACAGCTTACTGACAATTGACGCCGTCGGTGGCACCGTTGCCAGCCAGGTAAAGCCCCGCCCCGCCACCTGACTTAAGCCTTGACGCCGCTTGCGATCAATGCGAAAAACAGCCGCTACCGTGCAGCGCAAGGACTGTAGCATGCCCCCCTCCACAGGCCAAAACTGGTTTAGCCAGGGCAGTCAGCAGTATGCCGATTGTCGTCCAGATTACCCGCCTGCACTGGCTCAGTGGCTAAGCCAGCTGGCATTGCCCTTGGGAGAAGTGGTGGATGTGGGCTGTGGGACCGGGCAGCTGACCCGCCTATTGGCCGATTATTTTTCGCCGGTGATCGACGTTAATCCCAGCGCGGAGCAGCTTCGCCATGCTTCCTTGCACCCGCATATTGGTTACCGTCAGGCGCCGGCTGAACACTTGCCTTACCCGATCAGAGCGGTGCCCGGATCACTGTGGCTCAAGCAGCTCACTGGTTTGATCTGCCCCGTTTTTATGCGGAAGTCCAGCGCATTGCGCGCCCCAATGCCGTGCTTGCCCTGA
>CAUJHL010000034.1 GCA_963204705.1 Pseudomonadota bacterium
GTGTGCTGCGGATTCCGTAACCGGCGCTGATGAGGCTGCCGTTAATTCAGCAAATGCCCCAGAATCCGTGGATTCCGCTGGGAGAACTGGCTGTGTAGAGGGCCGTGGCAGTGACAGTACTGTACCCGGATTGCTGGCAGAGGTGGCGTCAGAGTCGCTGGCCGGTTTGGCCGGATCTCCAGTCGCGCGTTTGTGGACACTGAGCAAATGCACCAATTGTTCTTGTTGAATGGGTTTGCCCACATAGTCGTCCATGCCGAGGCTCAGCAGTTGTTCGCGTTCATCGCTCAGGGCATGGGCGGTGAGCGCCACGATGGGCGTGTGCTGACTTGGGGTAGCGAGCTGTTCCAGCTGCCGAATCCACTGAGTGGCTTCCAGCCCGGACATGCGCGGCATCTGAATATCCATAAAGATCAGGTCAAAATGCGGCAGACCTTTTTCCAGACGTTGCTGCACCTGATCAATCGCCTCTTGTCCACTGGACACGGTGACCACTTGCACGCCCAGATCCGAGAGCAGGGCATCCAGCACCAGCAAATTGGGAGGATGGTCATCCACCGCCAGCACCAGCATGCCCTTGCCATCAAATTGCGGTCGGGTATACACCGGATGCTGGGTGGGTTTAAACAGCGATAGCAGTCCTTTGCGGTGAATCGGTTCGTGCAGTGAACGCGCGTGATAACGCATCAGGTTGATGGGGTCAATCGCCATCTGGTAGTCATACACCGCCAGCGGGCCATCGTGTCGGGTGCGGATTTCTTTTAGGAGCGCATCGCTATCGGTGTCGTGATCAACGATCACCCAGCCCTGATGCTGGCTACGATGATTAAAATCACTGAGTCTCACCAGCAGATCGGCAACGGAGCTGGCTTCTTCCAGCCGTGCATTCAGATGTTGCAAATAGCCGCGCAACACATTCATGCTTGGAGAATGTTGCAGGAAGGCCAGAACGTGCTGGCCATTGAGGTCAGGCCACTGGACTTCCGTATGATCCTGCTGGCCCAGATACACGCTAAACCAGAAAGTCGCTCCTGGCATGGAAGGCTGCTGATCCTGATTGTTTTCAAAGCCGACATCGCCGCCCATAAGTTTGGCCAGTTGCCGTGAAATCGCCAGCCCTAGTCCGGTACCGCCAAATTGACGTGTGACGGATGGATCGCCCTGACCAAAGGACTCAAACAGCTTTTGCGTGTCGGTATTGCTCAGGCCAATACCAGAGTCTTGTACCGAGACGTGAATCAGGCTACGCGTATCGGTACTGTCCTCAAGCCTTACACGTACCACGATATCGCCAGAAGGGGTAAATTTGATCGCATTACTGACCAGATTGGTCAGAATCTGCTTAAAGCGCAGCACATCGCCGCTGACCTGCAGTGGTACGTCGTCGTAATAATACACCGCCATGTCGAGCTGCTTTTCACAAGCCAGTGGCGACAGCATGTCCATCACATCGTAAACGGCTTCTTCCAGATGAAATGGCGCCTGTTCCAGTACCAGTTTGCCAGCTTCAATTTTGGAAAAATCCAGCACATCGTTAATCAGCGCCAGCAAATGCGCTGAAGACTTGCGGATGGTATCGACATAGAGGCTTTGTTCACTACTGAGGTGGCCTTTACGCAGCAGCAGATTGATAAAGCCATCAATACTGTTCAGCGGTGTCCGCAGTTCGTGGCTGATGTTGGCGAGGAACGCGGATTTGGCGGTATTGGCCTGAATCGCCGAATCCCGCGCCTTGCGATAGGTAATGTTCTGCATTTCCAGCGCATCCAGCGTTTTGCGCAGGTCATCCTCGGTTTGTTCGGTGTGCTGGCGCAAATCGTCAAAGCTGCCATCCAGCCGCTTGAGCATCACGCTCATGTCCCGCTGCAGCATACCGAGTTCGCCGGAACTGGCCACCTCCAGCGGTTCGTAAAGTGTATCCGCGGTCATGCGCTGCACTTGCAGACGCATTTCATAAATAGGGGAAATCCAGCGGCGCGAATAAAAATTCAGGCACAACAACAGCAACAGCAGCGTCACCAGACCCGTTGCAATCAGTGCCAGCCACACCCGCAGTCTGGCCAGTTGCAGCGGCAAATCGTCAATATCAACCACAAGCCAGATCGGACTGTCCGAAACAAAGCCCGAACGCTGACCGTAGGTAGAGCCGAGGTCGGAATGCAGCGGCCCAAACACCTCCCGATGTTTGGGAAAGACGGGCCACGGCAGAGTCGGGGCATAGCCAATCGACAGTCGTGGCCGGCCCTCTTTATCCACCAGAGCCGCACGCCGTAAATGGGCTTCGGCCAATATGCTCTGCAAAATGGCATGGGCTTTTTCTACACCGTCGGGTGTTTCCAGCAAGGTCACTAAGGACTGGGAGGCTGGCTGATAGCGCGCCAGAATGGCCTCGGCAATTGCGCGTTGTTCTGCCCGCGAGGAACGGGCGGTTTCGGCCAGCACAACAGACGCACCCACGATCGCCAATAGGGCAATCGGCACAAAAATCAGCGCAATCAGTTGACCATAGGCACTGTGAATGGCGAGTCGCTGAAACCATCGCGGGCTACGATGTGGCATGAATCGGGCTCAAGGCGAACACTTCCGCTGATGATGTAAAGGCAGACTGGCTGCCTTGAGTAGTGACACTGTGGTCATGTATCCGTTGAAACAAAGGGCAAATTCCCCAGTGTGGGTTCGGACACAGCCACAGGACGGATTTTGCTTTACACTACGCGCCTTGCCGGTGGCGATGCAAGTATGAGTAAGCCCTAGGCCAGCAACAAACAGCAAGCAAGCCGACAGTAAACCGACAGCTCGCTACGTGATGCACTTAATCTATCATGGGCCGCCTCAGCATCGACACGTTTTACCGCATTCAGGGCCGTTTTAGCAGGAAAAAAGCATGACACTACCGCCCGCACCACAGCCCGCGCTGGGCTTTCCAACACTGGAACAGTATGTTGGCGGTACACCGCTGGTCCGTTTACAGCGTCTGGCTGCCGGAACAGGCACCACTGTATTAGCCAAACTGGAAGGCAATAATCCTGCAGGGTCTGTCAAGGATCGGCCTGCCTACCAAATGATTCTGCAGGCGGAACAACGCGGTGAGTTGCAGCCCGGGGATACCCTGATTGAAGCCACCAGTGGTAATACCGGCATTGCCCTGGCGATGGTGGCAGCCATGCGCGGCTATAAAATGATTCTGATCATGCCCAGCGGTTCCACGCAGGAACGCAAGGATGCCATGCGGGCCTACGGTGCAGAACTGATCGAAGTGACGCCACAGCAAGGCATGGAAGGCGCTCGCGATTTGGCCTTGCAAATGGAAAAGGCTGGTCAGGGGCGGGTACTTAATCAATTTGGCAATCTGGATAATCCACTGGCGCATTACCTCACCACTGGCCCGGAAATCTGGCGTCAGACCGAAGGAAAAATCACCCATTTCGTCAGCGCCATGGGCACGACAGGCACCATTATGGGTGTGTCGCGGTATCTCAAGGAACAAAATCCGGCGATTCGTATTATTGGCCTACAGCCCGAGGCCGGGGCACAGATTGCGGGTATCCGACGCTGGCCAGAAGCCTATTTGCCAACAATTTATGAGCCTTCACGGGTGGACGAAATTCTCGACATTCCTCAGGCAGCAGCCGAGCACACCATGCGGGCACTCGCGCGTCAGGAAGGGATCAGCGCAGGCGTTTCATCGGGCGGCGCAGTCTGGGCGTCACTCTATGTCGCAGCACGGGAGCCGGGCAGTGTGATTGTCTGTATCATCTGCGATCGCGGGGATCGGTATTTATCGACCGGACTTTTTTCCACCGCGGACTGAATGGCCTGCCCTGCATACTTCCTGCCCTTTCGGTCACACTGACCCTTGTTGACCCTGATCCGGAGTGATCTGCCATGATGCCCGATGCTGTGTTGGTCTTTGATCTGGAAACCATACCGGATCTGTCCGCTGCCCGTAAACTGTATGGGTTTGATGGCCTGAGCGATGAAGAAGCCAGTCTGGCCTGGACCAATTTGCGTATGCAGCAGGGAGGCAACGAATTTCCCCGCTTACCTTTTCACGAAATCGTCTGTTGCTCCGGACTGGGGTGGCGGGATGGCAAACTGAGTCTGTTTTCGTTCAGTCAAAAAACGCTTGCTGAGGCCGATATTTTGCGCCGCTTTCTGGGCATCTTTGATCAGCTGAGCCCCACGCTGGTGAGCTGGAACGGTTCTGGATTTGACCTGCCCGTGCTGATGTATCGGGCCATGCTGCATGGGGTCACGGCCAAGGGACTATTGGATCAGGGGGAAAGCATTCCCAATCGCAAATACAATAATTATCTGAATCGTTACCACCCCCTGCATACCGATCTAATGGACGTGCTGGCGATGTTCAGTGGTGGCAAAGGGCAAAAACTGGACGACATGGCGGTCCTGATGGGTTGCCCCGGCAAACAGGGCATCAGTGGCTATCAAGTGCCCCAGATGGTCGCAGACCACCGCTGGGATGAGATCGAACAGTATTGTGAAAGTGATGTGTTGAATACCTGGCTGATTTATTTGCGCTGGCTGCGTTTAAAGGGCGTACTCAGTCCTGCTGATCATGCCAGCCAGATCCAGCTAACCCGGCACTTATTGCAGGAGCATCCTGTCCATTCCTGCAGCTTTCTAAGCCAGTGGGAACAGGCGGATTCCTCGATTGTAATAACTGATGTAACAATCTGATTTGTTTTATAAATTTAACTAATTAACCATTGGGCGCCTGCCCAGAGGATACTGCGTGAGACGTAAACAGCGTGAGCGGCTGCGGGAACAAGCCCCGCTAACTTTTGTCATTGACCGGCTGTCCCATGAGGGGCGGGGTGTGAGTCACTATAGTGCTGACGATGCTGACCATCCCGCCGCCAAAGCGGGAAAAAAGGTCTTTGTCTCCTTTGCGCTACCGGGTGAAACCGTCAAGGCCAAAGTGGTCGAAGTCATGGGTAAATACGAAGAAGCGGACACCAAAGAGGTGCTGGTGGCTTCGCCAGAGCGCACCGATCCTGTCTGCCCACATTTTGGGGTGTGTGGAGGCTGTAGCCTGCAGCACTGGCAGGCCGATGCCCAGATTGCCTTTAAACAGGGCGTGCTGGCGCAGCATTTTCAGCATTTTGGTGGACTGGAACCCCAGGAATGGCTGCCGCCTTTGCGCTCGACGCGCACCGATTACCGGCGGCGTGCACGGCTGGGCGTGAAATACGTGCAGAAAAAAGGCGAAGTGCTGGTGGGTTTCCGCGAGCGCAATAGCAGTTATCTGGCGGATATTCGGGTCTGTAAGGTATTGAATGCCGAAGTGGGCGAGCGCATACAGGCCCTGCGTGACCTGATCGCCGGACTGGATAGCCGTGAAACCATTCCGCAGCTCGAAATCGCGATTGCCGATCCTGAAATTTCCATCATGGTGCGCCATTTACAGCCACTTAGCGAGCGGGATCAGGCGGCATTGCTGGCGTTTTGTCAAACGTTAGGCTGGCAATTGTATCTGCAACCGGCTGGCTACGATTCCGTGCATCGCGTGGATGCTCCCGAAGCGCCCATGCGGCTGCATTATTCACTGCCGGCTTTTGACGTGCGGTTTGGTTTTTCACCGCTGGATTTTACCCAGGTGAATCAGGAGCTGAACGAACAAATGGTCTCGCTGGCCGTTGACCTGCTCGACCTTAACCCCGGTGAGCGCGTGCTGGATCTGTTTTGTGGACTGGGGAATTTTTCCCTGCCGCTGGCACGGACAGTCGGCTCACAGGGGCAAGTCGTAGCAGTGGAAGGCAGCGAGGAAATGGTGCGGCGCGGCACCGAAAATGCCACGCTGAATGCACTGGAAAATGTCCAGTTTTATGCGCAGGATTTGACCAAGGACTTTTCAGGCCAGCCCTGGGCGAAAGAGGGCTTTGATGCCCTGCTGATTGACCCGCCGCGGTCGGGTGCCGAAGAAGTCATGCATTATTTGCCGCGTTTCGGCGCGAGGCGAATTGTCTATGTCTCGTGTAATCCCGCCACGCTCGCGAGGGATGCCGGTATACTGGCCCCACTGGGCTATCGTTTGGTCAAAGCCGGTGTGATGGACATGTTTACCCATACCGGACATGTGGAGTCCATCGCGCTTTTTGAGCGCACTGCCGTTTAAATGCACGTTTGTTTTAATGCACTTTTGCTTTAATGCACGTTTGTTTTAAAGAAATACCGAGTTAAACGCGGGTCACCGGTAGGCAGCAGGTCTGCTTGTGCACGCGCCCCGTCGCTGAGAGTGCAGTATGGTCAAGGTACGTGAAGATTTGCCAAGGCGACAAGAGCCGGAGGGCCAACCGGTACTGCGTGAACCGGGCAGCGAGTCTGAGATCGATCTGGACAGCTGGTTAGCCCGCCTGAGCGCCTTGATGGGGCTGGACAGCCCGTCCGAGCTCGCGCAACTGAAACGCGCGTGTGTGCTGGTGTCTGCCCGCGCCTTTGATGCACGCTTTGACCGTCGTTCCAGTGCCTTTCTGACTGGAATCGGCATGGCCGACATACTGGGTCATCTGCATGTGGATGAAGCCACCCTGGTCGCAGCTGCTTTGTTCCGCAGCGTGCGTGAAGAGCGCATTAACCTGGACGAGGTTGGGGACTTTTTTGGGACTGAAGTGCTGGAGCTGGTCAAAGGCACACTGGCCATGGGTCGCCTGTCCGAATTGATTGAGCGTAATCGCCGGCTCGAAGACCATTTCGAAAACAATCAGCGCGAACAACTGTCCGGCATTTACAAAATGCTGATTTCGGTCACCGAAGACGTTCGGGTCGTCTTGATCAAACTGGCTGAACGGACCTTTGCCCTGCGCGAACTTTCAAGCGCCTCGCACGAACGGCAACAGCGGGTAGCCCGTGAGATTCTGACGATTTACGCCCCGCTGGCCCATCGTCTGGGGATTGCCCAGTTGAAATGGGAGCTGGAAGACCTGGCGTTTCGTTATTTGTCGCCAGAACGTTACAAGGAAATTGCGACCCTACTGAGTGAAAAGCGACTGGAACGGGAGCACTACATCGAGCACGCTATTACGGTACTCCGCCAGGCATTGAGCTCGCAGGGCATTGAGGCGGAGGTCACCGGCCGTGCCAAACACATTTATTCCATTTATAAAAAAATGAAAACCAAGCAGCTGAGTTTTGATCAGCTGTACGACATTCGTGCCTTGCGCGTACTGGTGAAAAATGTCCCTGAGTGTTATCACGCGCTAGGCGTTATCCATCAGCTGTGGCACCACATACCGCATCAGTTTGACGATTACATTACTAATCCGAAAGCCAACGGCTATAAATCACTGCACACCGCCGTCATTGCCGAAAACAAATCACTGGAAGTGCAAATTCGCACCGAGGAAATGCACTTCGAGGCGGAGTTAGGGGTGTGCGCACATTTCAACTATAAAGAAGGCGCACGTCGAAACAGCGACCAGCAGTTCAATCTCAAGCTGCATTCCCTACGCTCTGTCCTGGAAAACTATCAGGAAAAACAAGAGCGTGTCCCAGCTGGACTGGTGGAAGACGAGGAAGGGGATGGGGAAGTCCCGGACTGGGGGGAAATCGAGCAAATCTACGTATTTACCCGCGATGGCGACGTGCGTGAATTGCCCAAGGACTCAACGGTACTGGATTTTGCCTACTATGTGCACACCCAGATTGGCAACCAATGCTATGCCGCCCGCGTGAATCAGCGCTATGTCCCGCTGAACTACCCG
>CAUJHL010000035.1 GCA_963204705.1 Pseudomonadota bacterium
TCAGCTTTGTCAGCGGCAGCTTTGGCTTTGACGGCTTCTTTTTCTGCTTTCAGGGCTTCCGCTTTTTCAGCGGCGGCCTTGGCTTTGGCGGCCTTGTCCGCAGCAGCCTTATCAGCAGCGGCTTTAGCTTTGGCGGTTTCTTTGGCAGCTTTCTCAGCCTCAGCTTTTTCAGCGGCAGCTTTGGCTTTGACGGCTTCTTTTTCTGCTTTCAGGGCTTCCGCTTTTTCAGCGGCAGCTTTGGCTTTAGCAGCTTCTTTGGCAGCTTTCTCAGCCTCAGCTTTGTCAGCGGCAGCTTTGGTTTTGGCGGCTTGTGCTGGCGCAGGCACCGGCACTTGAGGACTGCCTGAACTGACGATAGGCTCCGGCAAAATGTCTGCAGGCATCACTTCTGTGGGTGGTACTACTTCGGGTACCGTTGGTGGAGGCGGAGGAGGTGGCGGTTTGATCCAGATGGCTTTGATGGTTTCTGGTGGCTTGGGAAGGGGTGGAGTACTTGCCAAAAGCGCACCGGCAATGACACCCACATGCAGCAGTAATGCAATGATGAGTGGCGTGCGCTGAAACCAGGCTTTGGGTGTGGTGGGAAGTGGTTTGCGCGTACTCTGAAAGTCACTGCGGATGGTGGTCAGCTCGGAGGCATCCAAAGGCGTACGCTGGGCAAACATGGGCAGTGCCTATTGAGCCGGGGCTTCGGTCAGGAGGCCAACTTGTTTGAGCCCACTGTGTTGCAGACTGGCCATTAGCACTACGACGTCGCCATAGGGGACGGTCTGATCGGCATTCAAAAGCACGGACAGGGCAGGGTTGGTCTGTTGCAAGGCCTGCAGGCGTTCACGGATGGCATCAACACTCAGTGCTTCGTCTGCGCCATTATTGAGCCGTAAAAAATACTGTTTGCCAGACTTGATGGTCACTATGGCTGGCAAGTCTTTCGAGACGGCAAGGCTATCGGTAGGGGCGTCCGGAAGATCCACCGTCAAACCTGTCGTAAGCATCGGTGCCGTCACCATAAAAATCACCAGTAAAACCAGCATCACGTCAATGTATGGCACGACATTCATATCACTTTTCAGGGACTTGCGATGCCGCTGAAAGGGTGAATTGCCCTGTACGCTCATGATGGCATCACCGTACGCTGGCGGCCGGAGCCGATGGAGTGGGTTTTTCTGGTGGTGATTCCCGCTCCAGCAGGCCAGTCAATTCTTCCGCAAACAGCATGCGTTGCTGAAAACGAGCTTCTGCCAGCGAATGATAGCGGTTAAACGCCAGTACAGCAGGAATCGCTGCAAACAGACCAATCGCCGTGGCAATCAGCGCTTCAGCGATGCCGGGCGCTACCGAGGCCAGCGTGGCCTGCTTGGCGGAGGACAATCCCATAAACGCATTCATGATGCCAAACACGGTGCCAAAAAGTCCGACATAAGGGGATACCGAGCCTATACTGGCTAGCGTCGGGGTGCCCTGTTCGAGGGTGTGTTGTTCTCGGTTTAATGCGACGCGCAACAATCGCTCTGTTCCAGCAATACTAGCGGCCACACTGTGGTTTTTTTGACGGAATTTCATGAACTCAGAAAATCCATCGTAAAAAATGGCTTCCAGTCCGGCCCGGGCCGGATTGGACTGTGCGGTCTGATACAGTTGTTTCAGGTCGCTGCCTGCCCAGAAGCCTTTTTCAAATTGTTCATCGGCCTGACGGGATTTGCGATGATTGAGCTCCAGCTGGACAATCAGATACCAGCCATAGATGGAGGCCAAAAACAGCAGGAGCATCACCAGCTGAACGATCAGACTGGCATTAAGAATAAGACTGGCAAAACTGACGGAAGTAGACATCGATAACTGGGAATTCAAAAAAAAGAAAAAATGGCAGCGCCGCGAAGCCCTGACTATAGCGCCTGTTGGCATCTGGAAACAGGAGAATATCGGGCTAAATACACCACTGTGCACAATCCTTACGCTCAACCGACGACTACCAGGCACACTGTCCATGGTGCCTTCATGATTGGCCACTGTTGGCGACGTGTTTGTGTTTGCTTCGCGTTTGCGTGCGTGAGTGAATTAAACAGTGTTCATTCAGGAAGTTCAAGGAAAGAGCCGATACTACGAGCCGCTTCCAGGGATGATTCTGCATAAAAAAACAAGGGATCCCACAGCACAGCCTGACGCGGTGCAAAGGCCATTCCTATGTAAATGGGAATTTTTTGAGCCAGCAAGGGATTAATGCCCGCTGTTTGCCAGTAAGTGTCGTTTACCGGTGTGTGGTGGGGGAGATGGCCCTCTGCGCCATTTGCGCTATTTTCAGTAGCGGTTTCCTGTAGTGGCTGATCAGGCAAGTTTTCCAAGAGCTGCAGTCTGAGTGCACTCGCCATCTGGTAGGAATTGAGCGGCTTATTCCAGTGCTCTAGGACGATCCCTATCAGTCCCGGACGCCATTCGGCACACAGATTATCCCGTCCTACCCAGTTGCTCAGATTTACACCAAGCTGTTTCAGGGCCTTACGCTTAAGGTTTTCATCATAAAAATCAGGTAATTCTTCGAGGGTAGGAAGGCTCAGCAGTATAAGAATCATATCGCATTTGCGATACTGGTTTTTGTTAACAAACTCAGAAAGTTCCGCGCGAGCAATCTCGCCGCAAGGAATTCCGTAATCGCCCGTTGGCCGCGGTGCCATTAGTCTGGCACGTATCAGCTGATGAGACTGTTTGAGGCGCCTCATGAGAAAAAGACTCAGTACAGTAAACAGGACAAATAATGCAAAGACGAAACAGGCTATCCACTGCGAGTTGCGCAGTGAGTTTTCCCATTGCTTGGCGTCGATATCCAGCCCAATCACGCCCACAGTATTGCCCTGCGCATCTACGATAGACGCATGGGCAGAGATCCATTTGCCCCATGCATCGTTAAAGGGGCCTTCAATGCCTTTCCCGGGTTTGGTAAATAACGACTGTAAAAAGAGGCTTGGGTCGGGATAAATTTCACCTGGCAGTGAAAAATCCTTAGAATCAATAGGTTCTGCATCACAGACAAAAATAACTTTACCGGACTTATACTTCATGACATAAGCAAAACGCACGTCAGGATTGCGCTGACGGATACCAATCAGCGCGTCATGCACCAGCCGATAGGCAGGCGTTGACATATCCTCAGGCTCGCCTTTCAACTGTTGTACTTGATAGGGACTGATTTCTCTTGCGTATTGGGAGGCCCAGTCTACGAAGCGGCGCTCAGCATAATATCTTCCCACTCCAAGCAGCAGCAGAATGGCGATCAGGCTGGCCAGCGCCACAGCAACCAGCACTTTACGCAATGACTGTAAAGACTCCGTTGGCTGAGTAAAAATAGACGAGTGATTAGCCATTGAGTTAGCCGGGGCCAGGAATGCCCATCAGACTGTATGCCTGGGGCGTTACGATCCGGCCCCGCGCCGTTCGCATCACCAAGCCTTGCTGGATCAGATAGGGCTCGACGACATCCTCCAGTGTGCCACTGTCTTCCGCCAGTGCCGCCGCCAGAGATTCCACACCGGCTGGACCACCATCGAAGCGTTCGATTAAGATACTGAGGTAGCGCCGGTCAAGGGTATCTAGCCCATGCTTGTCTACGTCCAGCAGATCGAGCGCCCGCATGGCGATGTCACCATCGACCTGCCCATTTCCTTTTACCTCCGCATAATCCCGTACTCGCCGGAGCAGGCGATTGGCAATACGCGGTGTACCACGTGAACGCCGGGCAATTTCCTGAGCGCCTTCGAGCTCCATAGGCACGCCAACCAATTGCGCCGACCGGGCGACAATGGTGGTGAGATCCTTGACTGAATAAAATTCGAGCCGCTGCACGATTCCAAACCGATCTCTTAACGGCGATGTGAGTAATCCCGCGCGAGTGGTCGCCGCGACCAGGGTAAAGGGTGGCAGATCCAATTTGATGGAGCGGGCAGCCGGGCCTTCACCGATCATGATGTCGAGCTGGTAGTCCTCCATGGCAGGGTAGAGGATTTCTTCGATGACCGGCGAAAGTCGATGAATTTCATCAATAAACAGGACGTCGCCTGCTTCCAGATTGGTCAGTACGGCCGCCAGATCGCCTGCGCGTTCCAGCACGGGGCCGGAGGTAGAGCGGAGGTTGCCGCCCATTTCACGGGCAATGATATTGGCGAGCGTCGTTTTGCCCAGCCCCGGAGGGCCAAAAATCAGCGTGTGATCCAGTGCTTCATTACGGGTACGGGCGGCCTGAATGAAGATTTCCATTTGATCACGCACCTGCGGCTGACCAATGTAATCCTGCAGCGTGGCTGGTCGAATGGCCCGATCCAGCTGATCCTCTGGACGTTGCAAGCCACTGACCAGTCGGCTCGGCGTTTGGGTGTCGATCACAGTGACGGCCTCTCCTGACATCGCATATCCATTTGGCATCTGGCGAGAGGAAGCCCTCACCAAATCTTACTATAGCCTGAATTGTTACCGTTCTGTAGACAGCTTAGCTCTTAAACATGCCTTTAAGCGCCTGTCGAATCAATGTTGCGGTGTCGGCGTCAGGCGTGTTGAGGGCATTCAAGGCTTTTTGTGCTTCCGCAGGGCGATAGCCCAGACTGATCAGCGCTGCTTCCGCCTCGGCCATTGGGCTGTTGGCCAGTTGGGGTAACAGGGCGGCAGACTCATTGAGCGCACGGCTAAAGCCAGCAGACGGCTCCAGTGTTTTTAGGCGATCGCGCAATTCAATCAGCAAGCGCTCTGCGGTTTTTTTGCCAACTCCAGGAATGCGCGTCAGCAAGGTCAGGTTTTCCTGCTCTACCACCTGCATCAGATCCATGGGGCTAAACGTCGATAATACGGCCAGCGCCAGTTTCGGCCCGACACCATTTACCTTGAGTAAGAGCCGAAACAGGCTTTTGTCATCCTGTGCCTGAAAACCGTACAGCAGTTGCGCGTCCTCCCGTACCACCAGATGCGTCCACAAACTCGCATCGTCATTCAGGCTCAATTGGCAGAAGGTGGAGAGCGGCGTTTCGATTTCATAGCCCACTCCGTGCACGTCCAGAATCACCCAGGGGGCATGCAGCGCAATCACTTTACCGGACAGATAGCCGATCATGGACAATTTACTCCAGAAGGATAGGGGAGTTCCTTATAGGAAATCATTGGCAAACAATCGGAAACCCTGAAATCGGGCGATTGCCGCATTTAAAAAAACTAAATTAAAACAAATTATTACGATTACCCTGAATGTCCTGGGACAGCGCAAAGGCCTGATGGTCGGACAACGCGGTGATCACATCCAGTATCTGCATGGTGTTTTGATAGGGTGTGCCATTCAGCGTTGCACCCATATGCTCCAGAATATTTACCAGGCGATTATCTCTAAATGTCGTGCCTGCCCGATTGATCCCCAAAGGAATAAAGGCATCCAGCAAGACCTGCAAGCTAGAGCTGGCGACCAGTTCCAGTCGGGCTTTTTGGGGATGGGTAAAAATCCGCTGGCGCGCCATGCGTTTGGCGTTTTCGATCCCATCGCGCAAATGCGCACTGCAATGATCCAGTAGCGTTCCCTTTAGTTCGCCATTGAGCAGGGCAACCTGTTGTTGACGAAACGCCTCGGCAATCGCATCGACCAGACTGTTCATCGCGCGCCCGCGGAGGGCGGCCAGCTTTTGCGGAACGGGCATATTATTCGTCAGCTCATCCGGCACGCCATAATCCCCAATCAGCTGTAAAAAAAGCGGTTCGACATCCCGATAATCCAGCATCCCCAGCAGCAAACCATCTTCCAGATCGATCAGCCCGTAACAGATATCGTCGGCTGCCTCCAGCAAATACGCCAGTGGATGACGGCTAAAGGCATAATCGCCGGTTTGCACCAGTCCGAGCTGCTCGCCAATCTGCTGAAGAAATTCCTTTTCACTTTGATAACAGCCAAATTTGGCCCGGCGGTGACTGGCCAGACTGCCCTGGGTATCCAGAGATTGTGCTACCCATGGATACTTTAAATACGCCCCCAGCGTGGCATAGGTCAGCCGCATGCCACCTTGGTTGGGATGGTATTCCAGCCGCGTCAAAATGCGCATCCCTTGTGCATTGCCCTCAAACTGACAGAGATCGGCTGCTTCCGCCGGTTTAAATACGGTCAACAGTTCAGCCTGTTCAGGCTTGCCAAACCAGTCGCGAATCGCGTATTCCCCGGCATGGCCAAAGGGCGGGTTGCCAATATCGTGCGCCAGACACGCCGCCTGAATGATGGCTCCCACATCAGAGGGGTCAATCCAGTCGGGCAAGTCATTGCGGATTTTCTCCGCCGCTAGCATGCCCAGCGAACGGCCGATACAAGAGACTTCCAGCGAATGGGTCAGGCGGGTATGAATGGCGTCGTTCAGACTTAGCGGATGCACCTGGGTTTTACGGTTGAGCTGCCGAAAACTCTGGGAAAAAATGATGCGGTCGTAGTCCTTGTGAAATGGGCTACGTGCCTGATCGGTATGGTTTTTTCGGCTACCCAGACGGGTGGCCGACAACAACTGTGCCCAGCGCATCTGCATCTTTTATTGATTCATTCGGTTAAAGGCACAGTCTGACAGAAAGGCACCGGCAGGACTATGGGTTTTGGACTTCTTCTGGCGGCAGCGCTGTTTTTTGCGACAGATTATGTCGTCATGCGTTTGTGGGAATTTGGCGTAACCTTGGCAGATCAGCATGAGCTTGCTCGCAGCGCATTTACCCTGCCGTTTAACATTCCCTTTAATCTCCCCTTTCACCGCCTTCTGACATCCCTTGACAAAAGTACCGCCACACGAAAGGCTAAGGTGATAGAGCAAGGGGCGATCCATGGCCGTCGAATTATTGGTATTACTGTCCAGACAGGAATTGCGGGTCATTGAACATGGCAGAGTGCTGCGGTGCTATCCCGTTTCTACCGCGTTAAATGGCCCCGGCGAACGGGAAAATAGTGGGTGCACACCACGGGGCTGGCACCGGATCTCGGAAAGATTTGGCGACCACAGTCCTGAAAATGCGGTGTTTGTTGGCCGACAGGAGACCGGAGAAATTTATGATCAAAGTCTAGCACAGCAATACCCGAAGCGAGACTGGATTTTGTCTCGCATTCTCTGGCTGGAAGGTTTGGAAATGGGCTGGAATGCGGGTCACAGCTGTGATGGAAATGGCTGCGACAGCCATGCGCGCTACATCTATATCCATGGCACTCCCGATACTGAGCCGATGGGGGAACCGCGTTCACATGGCTGTATCCGGATGCGCAATCGTGATGTGATGGAATTATTTGAACAGGTCTCGACTGGAACACAGGTATGGATTGTTGAGGATTAACTTCCCAAGATATTGAAAATAAAGGGTAAAATGACAAATAGGGAGGGTAGTGCTGTTTAATTAGCAGTCAAACGGCAATCTGGTGTGGAAAACCGTTTGACACGGTTTGGCTTTTCTCTATAATGCACCCCACGATGAGACAACGGGTGGTTAGCTCAGTTGGTAGAGCAGCTGCCTTACAAGCAGCGGGTCAGCGGTTCGAGCCCGTTACCACCCACCACTCTCACGTAATAGCGATGCAGCGGTAGTTCAGTCGGTTAGAATACCGGCCTGTCACGCCGGGGGTCGCGGGTTCGAGCCCCGTCCGCTGCGCCATTCGCTAGGTTGATGCCCAGAACTCATCAACCCACCAAAAGCCCATACGCATTTGTTTCTTTCAAATGCACAGTTATCGGGCTTTTTTTATTGGCTTACCCCGCCAGACTGGTATCACCAGGGTTTCACACGCAGCGGTAGTTCAGTCGGTTAGAATACCGGCCTGTCACGCCGGGGGTCGCGGGTTCGAGCCCCGTCCGCTGCGCCATT
>CAUJHL010000036.1 GCA_963204705.1 Pseudomonadota bacterium
TAAGCGCGAACATCCTTACCGAGGCGCTGGGCCCAGTAGTTGAGCATTCCCTCACTCAGTACGCTACGTGCAGAATTGTGGGTGCAAAGAATAAGAACATTGGTTGTCATACCTGGACTCTCTTCTGAAAGATTATCTGGAATTTCCACTTGGGCTATACCCTGTCGCCAGACGTGAACAGGAGCGAGAGGAATCCTTCGATCGGACGCTTGACCACGGGTAACATGTCATTGAACTTTCGCTCAGTCTGGCCCATGCTTCTGGCCCCTTTGGCAGGGTCATCGGCTCCCCAATGGGCACTCAGCGGATGTCCAAGCCAGATCGGACAGATTTTTCCTTTGGGGAATCTGCCTGCCGGGCAGACGTTGAAACAGCCACCACCAAGGACGTTCATTACACTTTCTGTCATGATTGCTCAAGCACTGTTCCTCGTACAGATGAGCTGAATGTTTAAGAATTTCCGGTGCATTTCAAACCTTTTCCAAGTCGTGTTGTGACAAGTCCAGCAGTCGCTGCACACCAATGGGTTCAGCTTCCATGAGAGGAACGACGGCATAACGCCGGGCATGCTGCAATGCAACAGCGTCGATTTCCCGTCGCTCGTTCCGTGCACGCTGCCGCAGCAGTGCAGATCGGGGGGACGCCGCTGCCACACTGTTATTGATCACCCAGGCCCAAGGTTCAATACCGGCACGACGCAGATCAGCCTGGAGGTTAGCGGCTTCAAGGATCGGGGTTGTTTCCGCCAGCGTCACCAGGAGGACTTTCGTCTGCTTTGGGTCCTGCAACTGCATCATCGGAGTGGTGAAATGCGCTTTGGTCTGGCCCATTTGACGCACGACATCCCGGTGATAGGATCCGGTGGCATCGAGCAGCAACAGGGTGTGCCCCGTAGGTGCCGTGTCCATCACCACATACTTCTTTCCGGCTTCGCGGATGATGTGAGAGAACGCCTGGAAGACCGCGATTTCCTCAGTGCAGGGAGAACGTAGATCCTCTTCCAGCAGAGCACGTCCCTTAGCATCCAGCTGCGCTCCTTTGGTTTCCAGAATAGATTGCCGATATCGTTCGGTTACCTCGTGTGGATCGATCCGGCTCACCGTGAGGTTATCCATCGTCCCTGCGAGAGTCTCAGCCAAATGCGCAGCGGGATCCGATGTAGTCAAATGCACAGGCAGTCCGCGGTGCGCGAGCTCGACCGCTACAGCGGCAGCCAAGGTGGTTTTGCCGACCCCTCCTTTTCCCATCAGCATCACCAGTCCATGTCCGTCAGCGGCGATGTCATCAACGAGTTCCGACAATCCGGGAGCAACGATGGAATCGAGCTGCAGGTCTGCATCCACCGGCGCCTGGTGATCCGTATCAAACAGGCGCCGCAAAGCATCCAGTCCGACCAGATTGAACGGTTTAAGCGCAACCTCGTCTCGGGGCAGTGCTTTCAGAGCCTCCGGGATTGAGGCCAGCGCCATCTGCTCACGGGTGATAATGGCCTCAGTCAGAGGGTCATGTTCCAATTCGTCAGCTGGCAATACGCCATTGATAATTAAATACTGCTGCGACAGACCGATGGCTGCCAGTTCTTCGTGGGTACGGGCCGCCTCACGCAAGGTGGTACTCTGTGCGCGGGCGACAAGCACTAGTCGCGTACGGCTCGAATCAGTCAACGCCTCAACAGCTGCCCGGTATTGCAAACGCTGTTTTTCCAGACCTGCCAAAGGGCCAAGACAGGACGCATTCCCTGTACCCGCTTCAAGGAAACCGCTCCATGCTCCCGGCAATTGCAGCAGCCGGATCGTGTGCCCAGTTGGCGCGGTGTCAAAAATGATGTGATCAAATTCTGCGGTGGCATCTGAGCCCACCAATAATGCCGTGAATTCATCAAAGGCAGCGATCTCTGTTGTGCAAGCACCGGACAATTGCTCCTCGATGCCCCTGACCACCGATTCTGGCAACACCCCACGCACGGGACCTACGATTCGGTCACGGTAGGCCTGTGCTGCGGCCTGTGGATCGATCTCCAGAGCATAAAGCCCTGGTACCAGCGATATTACCGTGATTCTATTGCCAATGGAAAGCCCGAAAACCTGTCCGACATTGGATGCAGGATCCGTACTGACCAAAAGCACGCGCTTACCTTCTGTGGCAAGATGAACAGCAGTTGCACAGGCGATAGATGTCTTGCCGACGCCGCCCTTTCCGGTGAAGAACAGGAAGTGCGGTGGCGATTCCAGGAATAGCATTTCCCTTTTCCCTGTCTTTAGCAGCATGGGTTGCCTGCGCAGCAGTCGGTCTGCTCCTGTGGTTGCGATGGACATACGCTTGCCGCTTCACCCTCAACTGATGGCAAGGTACACCCGGTCCATTGTGCAAGATCAGCACGGGTTGGGTAACGACCAGCCAGCGCTAATTCTCCGTCCACCAAGGTTACCGGCAAGCCTTCTTGCCCAGCACACTCAAGGAAGTCCTTTACCGTCGCATTTCCAGCGAAAGCCATCGGCTGCTGGGCCAGGTTGAAACGCTCAATCTGTACGCCTTGTTGTTTGGCCCACTCGATGTCAGCAGAGAAAGTGACCAGATTTTGGTCCACATCGACGCCGCACACACCGGTATTGCAGCACAGGGCAGGATCATAAACCTGAATGGATTTCATTTGATGCTCCTAGAATAGTCAAAATGTTGATCGAAAAATCGGGCTTCAATGAGCACAAGGTCGGTAGCCAGTGTTGGGGCAAACATTCAATTTGCGACATTACATAGAGTTATCATATCAATCCTCCGCAGTAGTCAAATATTGTGGACAGATGGACTCAGCGCCAAAGTCAGCGCACAACTCTGGGTTACCGCCACAGCACTCCTCGGTCAGATAGGCAATCAGTTCCATCATCAGGGTCAAGTTGGCCCGATAACGCTGGAACCTTCCTTCTTGAGTAGCGGTCACCAATCCTGCGTGAGTCAACGCCTTGAGGTGAAACGACAGATTAGTCGGCGGCAGATCAAGCGTAGAAGCAATCTCGCCAGCCACTATGCCTTCCATGCCCTTTTTTACCAGAAGTCGGAACACGTCAAGTCGGACTCCGGACGACAGGGACTCAAAGACAGAAGTCGCAATATTTTTATCCATATTTTCATTATACAAATATTATTGAATAATGTGTCAAACTTTATCTAACGCGAAGCAACAAGACACTTTTCGGTCGCCCCCGCTACAGCAATTTTTAACTACAACCGATCGCCGCCAAACCCGCGCCAGCAAAGGAAGTGGCCTCGCGAACGCTCGCGAGACTTTCAGAGATAACTGAAAACAGAGAAGCCAAAAATGAGGTAAAAATGCTGATTTGAAAGGGATGACGCTCGCGAGACCATTCGCAGAAATCCTGCTATTACGGATATCCCAGCCAAAAAAAATCCCAACTGATAAAGGTTGAGATTCTATTTAGTGGTGGCGGATACGGAACCGAACTTGCGTCGGCTCTATGAATCGCCCCCACTTTCCTAGACACCTAAAGAGCCTCAAACTGAGAATTATCTGGAGGTGTCATGAGCAAACAACAGCGTTACCCGGAAGAATTCAAGATTGAAGCCATCAGGCAAGTGACGGAGTGGCAGCATCCGGTTACATCTTCAAGACGTTCCGCTTTTTGAGTTACCGTAGCGAAGCGTCACCCCACCAGCGCCGACAACCTGTCTCGCAAAACAGATTAAACCGTCCCAGCTCGGGTTATCAAGCGGTTTAAGTCTCAATCCGGCATATTAATACCGCTTACTTCCCATCGAACTGGATAAACAGCATGATACTACCGCTTACATGGAAAACAGATTGACCATGCTAGTTTAATAGGTACATACTTGCCACTTATAAG
>CAUJHL010000037.1 GCA_963204705.1 Pseudomonadota bacterium
GTTTCATTTCACTTGGCGGGAGTGGCTGGGGTGCTGGCTGGCTACCATTCAGCAAAGTGTCAACCGCTTCATAAAAATCAATTAAACTAGGATGTTCAGGCCCGTACAAAGCCCAGTGTCCGTGGTCATCCTGTCGTATAAAACAATCGTAAATTCCCAGAGAGTACGGCAGGGCCGCCAGCGGCTGTTGCGTGAATGAGTCAGGGCTCAGAACTCGGTGCTGTGCGTAGTCATAACTGACAAAAGCAACAATGCCTCCGTTAAACCCTGTCATCTCTGTGTAATCATGCTGCCAGTTAATTTGATTAAAAAAATGTAATACTTTTTTTTCAGGTAGTAGGTTTGTAGCAGGTAGTTCAGTGAAATCAAGTGAACACTCCTTACGGAAAATGACGTCAGATGAACGACTTGCAGGTAAGGGTTTTGTCCTACAAGGGGCGGGGTGCACCGTCAGCATCGGCTGTAAGCCAAAAAAAGGCGCTTCCTTATTGTTCAGCCACAGCACTTCAGTCAACGTCCCCAGGCGCTGTAATAGCTCTACGACAGAAAATGTCTGATTAAAAATATTTATCTTTTTAATCAGAATGTTGAGCGGGTGATTCGCCACAGTTTGGGCTCGCTTAAAATGAAGTTGGCGGTTGAAAAAACGCTATGGCAGAAAGGGTTAGGAATACTCAGTAAAGCTTATCCCTGATACAGGCCATTTGTCGGACAATAAACAAAACAGCTAAAAAACACTTGCGAAGAATACAGAATACGGATAATTTTAATCCTGCTGGAAGCGCTACAAAACATCATGAAAGGACGCTTATAGACTTACACTAGTCGGCAAGCGTAACAATCGGGATGATTGTAGCAGCAAAACAACTAATGACTCTCAGGAGAGTTCGTATGAAGCTGTTCACCCAAGTTGCTCTGGTCTCCGCTATTGCTGTTAGCGGCAGTGCATTCGCCATGCAACCTATGACCGATTCCGCTCTGGGCCAGACTACTGGTCAGGACGGTATCTCCCTGCGTATTAAGCCACCAACCAAAAACTTCAACACCGTTGCTGGTACGACTGGCTTGTTCGCTGGTACCGGTGGTATGGCTGGTACCATTGCGATCGACCAACTGATCATTCATGACAAAGACGGTCTGGCTCCTGGTGGTACCAAACAATCTGCTGGTGCGATCGTTATTGACGGTCTGTATGTTGGTGGTACCTCCCTGATCGGTGTAGACATCGACACCGACGGTGGTCCTACCGCTGCTCCAGCTGCTTTGCTGAACGTTAAGGTATCGCTGCCTTCTGATCTGACTGTTCGTTTGGGTGACATCAGCGTTGCTGCGTCTAACCGTGACGGCGTGACGGCTTCTGACATCACCACTCGTGGCGTCAAAGCAGCTGGTAAAGTCAAAATCCTGGACGCCATGACCCTGAAGCTGGGCGGCACCACCATGAACATCCAGCTGGGTAATGAAAGTCAGGGTGCGATGATCAAATTGGGTGGTACCCTCACTGGCGGCCTGACCATTGACAACTTTGCTCTGAACGACAATGGTGGTACTGCTACTACGTCGATCACCCCAGGGGCAGGGTTCAACCTGGGTGATCATGGTGGACAAATCCTGGTTACCAAGCTGGCCGTTACCGACAATGGTTCTGCTGATCTGACCATCAAGTCCGCTGTTGATGTGTCTGAAAACGGTCTGATCCTGACTATGGATTCTACCTCCCCGAAAACCGACATCCTGATGAACGATGTTGTTCTGGGTAACAAAGCAGCTGTTGCTGGTACCAACTGGGATTCAACCAAAGCCATTGGCGACGTTGAAATTGTTGGTCTGGACATGGCTGGCACCAAAATCGCGATCTTCGGTCACTAAGTTAGTGTCTGTTTGATCTGACGATCACGAAAACGGCAGCTTCGGCTGCCGTTTTTATCGAAGCCGTCTTGTTATGTATTTCATTTAATTGTGACTGTAGAAAGTGTTGCACTGCTAAATCATGCGAAGGCGAGAGACGCCGGCTGATTTAAGCACTGCAATCATGGCTGTTCCGCAACCATAACCATAGGAAGGAAGGCATATGGTGACACGCTGGATGATGTTGGCGATATCCACAAGCCTCAGTGTGCCTGCCATGGCGATGGAGGCTTTGTCTGAAGGTGCTCTGGCGTCCACTACCGGCCAGAATGGCTTTAGTTTGCAGGTGGCTCCGGTATCCGGTGGTACCAAGGGTCTGATTGGCCTTCAGCATCTTGGCTGGACGGATACTGACGGACTGACCACCACTAAAAGTGTCGCCAATAGCGGAAAATTGACCCTGGGCTTTGCTGCCAATGGCGGTGTGAAATTTTGTACCACGACGGGTAATGACACCTGCGCAGGTGCGTTGTCTACCCGTACTATCGGTATGACGGTGGACATGGATGGCGGCCCTGCGGCAGCCCCTGCCCCAATCCTGTACGCCAAGCTGTCACTGCAGAGTGATATTCAGCGGATTCATCTGGATCTGGCCCGTATTAGCCTGTGTTCTGGCGTGGCATCACGTACCGCCTGCGATGCATCCAATGCCAAATACACTCTGGCTACCGTCGGTACCAATGGCATTAATATTAACCTGAATGCTGCCCCTGTTATCGGTCTGGATCTGGGTAATGAAATCCATGGCGGAATGATTCAGCTGAATTCATTCAACATTCAGTCCATTAAATCGGATGTGATCAGTCTGCGTAGCTGGAATGCGGATGGCACGGATGCGGGTGCTGGCGTGAATTTCAGTCTGGATATCGGTGCCATGGATTTAAGTGGGGCTTTTTTCGATATCAGCCAGAATGGCCTGATTTTCAGTAAATCCAGTTTGACCATCGCCAGTGCTGAGCTTAAAGATGTCAGCATGGGTCAGGTTGGCATCGGTAGCGGCGTGTTTGATGGCGTAAAAAACGGCTCCATGGGTAGTTTTGGCGCTACCAATATTGTGATTAGCAACCCACGGATTGCTGTGTCAGGAATGTAAATTTCGAGCCCAAGGCCACTCGTTCCTACTCGTTTAACATGGGGCGAGTGGTTTTTTTATGTCATTTGTGAGAGCGAAATTGGACGGGCGGGAATCCCTCCTGCTACCGGTTAAAAGAGTCACACTGGCAGTAGTCCAGCCTATGTCACTGTTATGGTTAAACAGACAGTTTTAGCTTAAAAAATAGGTGTAATTCACGCTAAAACACGTTATCTTCTTTACGTCACGGACACAAAGTGTCAGACAGATTCCATAATCGCGCCTAGAAAGTAGGGGTTTGTGGTCTTTTGTCTTACACCTTGGCTGTAAACAGGAACCTGGTTGGCATTTGCCTGCCCACAATTAGAATAGATGCCATGCTTGTACTGACACTTGGGTCAGCCATGATGTACTACTTCACCACGCAGGCTTTTCAGATTGCGGATAAGCCTGCTGGCGCTGTGTATTACACCGAGGTGGCTGATTCTCGCCAATCGAATTTTTCCCGCTTTCATCAGCCTGTCATCACGTCCAAGCCACTGATTGAAAATCAGTTTCGTGGGATTGTTCGGCAGGCCTACGACTATAGTTGTGGCTCGGCTGCTTTGACTACGCTATTAAATGGCTATCTGGGTTTGAATTTGACTGAACAACAGACCATGGATGGCTTGATGAAGTACGGTGAGTACGATCGAATCGTCGAGCGCCGCAGTTTTTCCCTGCTGGACATGAAGCGCTATATGACCGCCCTGGGTTATGAAAGTGGCGGGTTTCGGGGTGATTTCAATGACTTGATTGCGCTGGACAAGCCAGCCATTATTCCGATTTCCTACGCGGGCTTTAAGCATTTTGTGGTGTATAAGGCGCATCGTGAAGGGCGGGTGTTTCTGGCTGATCCAGCCTTGGGAAATATCAGCTTTACCGATAACCATTTCAAGGATGTCTGGGAAAATAACACGCTGTTTATTGTTACGCCGAATGCAGGTGCGACCACGTCGAATTTGCTCGCTTTGCAAGATCACGATATGCGGATTGTGGATGATGCCACCATCAATCAGGTAGCCTTTTATCAGGCCGCGTTACCCAGCCACCGTGCGGAGCGTCTGGCAGACATAGCCAGTACGATGCAGCGGGTTTTGGATGTGGATACCAAGTCTGATACCTATCAACAGCCGATAGATACTTCGTTGCGCCTGTATTACAAGCGGAAGTGATTTTATTTTTTTGCCATTAGCGTTACTGATTTCAAGGGTTAAAATACTATGCATGATCAACGGATGAAGCGCAGCTCACTGAACCTTACCCTTGGACTCTTGATGGGTTTGGGTGCTCTGGCCCATGCAGCTGACCCAGCGCCTGCAGCTACGGACGCCGCACCGGCTGCAGCCTCTACGGATACGCCAGCCCCAGCAGCAGATGCTGCAACACCAGCTGAGCCAGCTGCTGCACCGTCGGATACAGCGGCGACCACTGCCAGTAGCACGACAGAACCGGCAGCCCCAGCAGCAGATATCCGTACTCCCGATCAAAAGGCGGCTGACGTTAAGGCAACCATTGCGGCTTCCGAAACCAAACCGGCAGATGCAAAAACAGACAGCATGGTTCCAGATGCGAGCAGTGCATCGAAAGCTTTGGGCCAAAAAAGCAGCGATGCCAGCGCAGAAAAAAACCTCGATCAGGTCTTTAAGGCCACTGAAAAAACCTACTCACTGTCAAAAAAGGGATCGTATTCCGCTAGTTACGATCTGGATTACACCTATTACCGCGATACCCGGCTGGATCTGGCGCTGGACGATAATTCGTCCTCATTACGCCGTTTGCGCATTGAAGACGATGCCCAACACACGATTACCAATACCTTTGATGTCCAATATGGACTGATGGACAACGTGACGCTGACGGCAAGCTTGCCGCTGGTAGCCAAAGCCGATGTCTCGACAGGCCGTAACGCCGTTGGGCTGGGCGATATTGCCTTCGGTGCGCGCTGGGAACCGTTTCCTGTTTCACGCGAAAAACTGCCTTTAACTCTATTTGGCAGCTTTTCGACCAAAACGGGTGATAGCCCATTTGATATTAATCCCTTGACTGACCTTGCGACCGGCAAGGGCTACTACAGTATTAATGGCGGTGCTTCAACCCGTAAGTACATTGATCCGATTGTGCTGTTCGGTTCCATTTCGGGTGGTTATGGCTTTGATGTGTCGGGGTTGAATCAGGCCCGTGGCAATCGCATCCTGACTGACTTCACCCCGGGTGTCAGTGGCGGTATTTCCATGGGTTTTGCGTATTCCCTGAACTATGATGTATCGCTCACCATGTCCTATCAACAGAGTTTCGCCGCAGGCACGGAATTTAAATTTTCCAATGGCGATGTCTCCCGTTCTGCAGATCAGACCAGTGCGACCATGAATATTTCCATGGGCGTGCGTGTGTCACCCAAAACCATCGTCAATGGTTCGCTGGGCTTTGGTTTGACTGAGGATGCTCCGGATGTCAGTCTAGGGCTGTCATTCCCCCTGGATTTCCTCGGCTTTGGGCGTGAAGTGAAGTAAGGGGCAGCCATGAAGCTACGTCAGGGTTTGAAGCCCTTACTGTGGGCGATGCTGGGCATAGCCTGCAGTTCCACTTTACATGCCGAGCTGGCACAAAATATTTCGGTTGACATTCGTGCCCTGTCACTGGGGAATGCCGTCACCGCAGACCCGCCGGGAATCAGTGCGGTACATTTCAACCCGGCAGGGCTGACGCACATTCAGGGTTTACAAACTGACCTGCAAAACTTGCTGGTGGATTTTAATATCCGCCGTGAGTTTCAGGCGCCTCCCGGCTTTAATGTCTTTGGCTACTCGGATGACCCAGTCGTCTGTAATGATCCAGCTGATGATGGTGAAAAAATTTGCCGTAATTTCAAGGATTATGGTGTCAGTAAAGTTGCCAGCCCCTCGCTGTACGTGCCGGTGCTGAAACGCTTTGTCAATTGGCCTCGTGGTTTGCCGCTTGCCGCGCCACTTGCCGGTGTTGCCTATAAACCCCCAGGTTCCAAATTTACCTACGCCACAGCGGCATACGCACCTTTGGTAGCAGGCTTTAATCAGGACGATGACGATCCGGGTAACTTCATGGGCCAGCAAGTGGCCATGGAGCGCATCACCTATCTCGCTCCCTCGGCGGCGTATCAGATTTCCGATAACCTTTCCGTGGGTGCCTCGTTTGGCATGTCCTACATGGGCATTGGCTTGAGCACTGATTTGCGGTTTCCGAATGAGCTGATCGGTGTTCTGCGGCTGATGGACGAGGATATCTGTGCACCCTTCAAGGAAAACGGTAGCCTAGTCACGGATTTGCTGCTCTTTGGTATTTGTAATGCCAAGGAAGGGGTAGGGCCATTCAAAAAGTTTGGCCGGCTGGAAGTTGCTCTGGAGCAATCCCTGTCACCCACCTATAACCTGGGTATCTTGTGGGAGCCAAATAACGACTTTGCTTTTGGTATGGTGTATCAAAGCAATGCCAACATGAAACTGAAGGGTCGCTACAAGGTCATCAACGCAGCAGGTGGCCCGGCTTTGATTGATGCGCTGAATTCTTCGGTGACGGGTCAGATTCTGGTGGCGCTGCTAGGCTTTCCTTCCTATATGCCGCCGGAAGAAAGCGGTCTGGTCTCGCTGAATCTGGAATACCCTGCCCACTTTCAGGCGGGTATCAAATATAAAATCGTTCCCGATGTTCAATTGAATCTGGATGTCGGTTGGACAGACTTTACGGCATGGGGAAGTTTTCCATTTAAATTCGACCGCGAAGTGTCGGCCCTGCGTATTGCCAAATTATTGACCAATGGTGCGACCTCAACCAGCCTCGACTTTCCGCTAAAATTCCGCAGCCCCTGGAATTTTGGTTTTGGCATGGAATACAGCATGACGGATCGCCTGAAATTCCGTCTGGGCTATGAACCACGGAAAAGTGCGATTCCTGATTATCGGCGTAACCCGATGGTGCCGATCAATAATGCCCAAATGTTTGGTACCGGTATTGGTTACCGCTTTGATCAGGACACAGAAATTGACCTGACCGCCATGCATTTGCGCAGTAAAGATAGCATTCCGGCCAATACCTCCAGTCTGGCTAACCAGACCGGGGTCAATAACCTGTTGTTAAACCCCTATGCCGGTCTGGACATTAAAACAAGCACCAAAATTACCATTCTGGGCATTGCTTATCGGACCCGCTGGTGAGATGACGATCCGTTTGCACATGACATCGGAGTCGCTGGTTCAAGCAGGGCGGAGCAGGGCTTGGCTGCTCTATTGCTTGCTGGGTGGTTGTTTGCTGGGTGCGATGGCAAACCCTGCGTCTGTCTTTGCAGCCTCGCGTTTTTATACAGTGATTGGGCCAGATGGCCGGATGCAGGTGATTGAACGAACCGATGAGCAGGAGCACCCCAAGACTTCTGCTGTGAACCAGCCTGCCGCTTCCAGTGCTAAGCCTGCTGTGACTGCGGTAGCGTCTGAACCGGTACAGAAACCGACTAGTACTGTAAAACCGGTTCTACCCTCTGCTGCGGTTGCCAGCCTGGGCAGTCGTGATAAAACAATAGGCGCTCCCGCGCAACCTGTAACTCCACCGTCTGCAGCAGGGATTCTAAAAGCTGCCAAGTCTGAAAGTGGCTCGGCAGTTGGTACTAGTATCAAGCCAAATCAAAGCAGTTCGGGAATTGATTCTTCCGCGAGTCCTTCCGCCGCTTCCAGCTCTGTACCGACTGGGCAATCACACAGCCCGCTGATTTCCCTGGATGGCGAGCAGTATGTGGACAGTGAGTTTTTGCAAGAGCAGGAATTTAATCTGGAAGAACGCAAGCGCTTTTACGCCGTCCCCGGTGCCGATGGCAAAGTCCAGATGGTCGAGCGGCAGAGTGGCGTCAATCTTCGTCGCCTCTTGCCAAGTGCTACACGAACTCCGGAAGAGCCCATTTCTTTTTCCTCGAACTACCATACGATTTCTGCACAGGAAGTTGCTTCGCTGATAGGACAACAGTGCTTTAGCCCTAAAAGTTTACGCAAGCCCAAACGACTGCAGGATGATAAAGAGCTGAGAATCTGGCCGCTGTCACCCATGGGGGATGAGCTGCCCTTCAATGTGATTGGCATGGAATCCGGCAGTCATTTCTTCAAGTTAACATCGTATGCCCTGACCGATAAACACCCTGAATTTTACTGGCCCCTGGTGATTTTCCTGAATAAACAGGGCTGTGTACTTGAGGGTGCGACGGGTTTTTATCAAAAAGCCACGCCAGCCAGTATGCTGGAGCATGGCGCACTGATTGGACACGTGCGGGTTCCCGATAAAACGGCTTTTCTGGTACTGACGCCGCTTGAAAAGGCAGCCGATCTACCCAACACGCTATTAAGTCCCCGCGGGCAATTGAGTCTAAAGCCAAGGGATTGACCCTGATCCTGAAAAAACACCGGGCAGCTGTCGACCACTGCTTCTCTAGCCAAGGAATGATGAACATGAAAAAATTCAGTTTCGCGCGACACACTGGATTTAGCCTGACTGCCCTGGCAGTTGCCCTGGCTGGCTGCAGCTCGGGGAGCAACCTGATCAATGGTGGTGCCGGCAGCAGTACGGCCAATACCTACAGTGAGTGTACCGGTTCGGACTGCGTTTCTGTTCAGTTTCTGGATGAGCCCGTGCAGGGGCTGGATTATTCCTGTGATTCGGTGCGTAATGTGACCGACGTACAGGGTATCGCCAAGTGTCCCGTTAACTCCATTATTACCTATTCGGTTCGTAACCTGGATGCAAAACATGGCGTCAAGCTTGGGTCGGCTAAAGTGGAAAGCATTAGTAATGGCGCGACTAATAGTGGTATGTTTTTGCGGTTGACGCCACGGGATATCGCCCCTGGAGTGTCAAATCTGACCAGCCTTAACGAGAGTGGCGGTATCGCAGCGACCAATATTGTCCGTTTCTTGCAATTGTTTGCCGATACTCCCTATAACACAGAAGCGCCGATCAATCGTCTGGTGATCACCACCGAGAAGAAACAACTGCTGGATAGCAAACTGGTTGAAGACATTGTGCCCGGGGATTTTGGCAGTAATGCCTTTGAGACCAAGCTCAAGCCCTATCTGACGACTACTGGCAAAACGCTGATTGATAGCTCGGCGGCTCAAGGCATTTTGATGGATAGTCTGCAGGCCATCAAAGCGGGTTCCTATCAAAGCACTCCGGTGATCAGCACCTTTTCTGGGGCCTCGATTGATCTGGGCACCAGTGGGAGTGGGATTACCGGCGCAGGGGCCTCCTCTCACGTCACCATGGGCCTGTTCACCATTGTCAATCGCAAAGGTCAGACCATGGGTCAGGGCATGCACTGGCAAAACACGACGGCCAAGACCTCCGACGAGATTTATAATATTTATTTGAGCGATGATTTCGTCAAGCTCCGCCTGACTCCAGGCGCTCAAATGTTTGATCCGATTTCCCATTACCTTGCCACTGGCAATAATGCTCAGCGTTTTGCCTGGGTCACGGATACCAGTGCTGCAACACCCTTGAAAGTGAATTTCACCCGGGGCCGCCTGGTGCGCAATCTGGTCATGCCCAGCAATGGAGTACTTTATTCTTCGTATACGGGCGAAAGTGTGGTACCTCAGGATGCGCTGGGGGCTTTCATTCAACCGGCGGTAACTACCGGTGCTAATCCCCAGCCTCTCTACAATGGTACCTCTACCTTTACCAAGACAACGCAGATCGACAGTTTCCTCAACCCTGCTGTGTGGAAAACCGCCACAACGGTGGCTTCAGGCGAGACCTATCAATTCCCGCTGCATCTGAGTCTGCAATTTTATTACTTTGATAAAGCGCAGTGTGCGACTACCGCCTGCAAGCTGGGGAATCCTGTTGGCATTACCATTCTTGCTGATGGCGATATTATCAGCGACAAGAACAATAACTGTGCAGCCACCGACAGCAGCCTGATTGATCAGACTGACCCAACGGTAACAGAAGACCGGCTGGGCACTGTGCGGACTGTATTCACCGAAAATAGTGGTGGGAACAAAGTCCTGAGCTTCTCATTGATGTTGTCCAATCCAGCTTATGGTCCGTTGGACGGAATTCAGATTGGGACGGACACTGTGGCGCCGCGCGTCAAAATATATCTGGATGCCCTGAGCTCAGCGGCTGCAGGTACCGGAGCAAATCTCAACCTTGCTGCCAAAGATGGCACTTCACAGACGAGTACGGATGCGATCTGGGCAAATGTCTATAACAATTACCAGAGCCTGCACATCAACTACCTGATGAATAAAGATAGCAATTACGTGCCTAGCGATGCCGAGAAACTCATCCAGAACACCGCCCAAGGCACCTTCACGGTCAAAACAGCTGCCTGTTATGCCGTGAAAGCCAGAAGCTGAGGTGCCCTGAACGGTGTGTGATTCGCTCTTGCGTACGGTAGTTGGTGCGCGGAGCGAAGAGCACGATGATCGCGGGGCCAATAGTAGAGTTAGGTAGGTTTGACAGGGTGGCGCAGCGTTTCTACATGCAGGCCAAAGTGTCCCGTCTGCCGATCGGCAAAAAAATGTTTCAGCGTGCGGCGGATGCTCTCAAAAGCCAGCGACTCCCACGGAATGTCAGCCTCACTGAATAAACCGCATTCCAGACTTTCTTCGCCCACGCCAAAATTTCCCTCGACCAGCATCCCCCTATACAGCATATACACCTGGCCAATATCAGGAATGTTGTAGATGCAATACAACTGTTCCAGCTCCGAGACAGCTTCGGCTTCTTCCTGACTTTCGCGTGCCGCGCCTTCTGCGATCGTTTCACCATTTTCCATAAACCCCGCTGGTAACGTCCACAGGCCGTAACGGGGTTCGATGGCGCGTCGGCACAGCAAGACTTTGTCCTGCCAGACCAGCAGTGCACCACAGATAATCTTTGGATTTTCATAGTGAATGTGGCCGCAGGATTCACACACCTGACGCACACGGCTATCCCCCGCAGGAATCAGTGGCAGTGTGGGCAGACCACAGTGAATGCAAAACGGCATGCGCAGGCGTCCCTATAGGCAAAAACTGCCTCAGAATAACGCAATTCGGTACGGTCGGCATCTGGTTATCTGGTGCAGGCTGTACTACCTTAACAGAACCCCTAATTGGTTTATCACGCTTCAGGCAGCCCAATGCTTCGCAAACGTACAGCGTCCCGTCGAACCGCGCTGACATCGCCCTTGCAGGGTGATCAGCTGATTGCGTTGTTATCGCAAAATCTGGGTTTTGCGCCACAGCGCAGTCCACTGGCCGATGCGTCGGTATTGATTGCCATTACGGAGGAGACCCACCCCCAGGTGCTGTTTACGCGTCGGGCGCAGCACATGAAGAATCATGCCGGTGAGGTGTCGTTTCCTGGTGGCAAACGGGACTCGGGAGATACCAGCAATATTGTGGTCGCCTTGCGCGAAGCGCATGAAGAAACCGGCCTGAATCCATTTGAGGTGCGTTTGCTGGGAGAATTACCTTCCCAGCGTTCCAAAAGTGGCCTCCGCGTAAAACCTGTTATTGGCCTGATTCCGCCGGATTTACCGCTCATTGCCCAACCCGAGGAAATTGATCGTATTTTCTACGTCCCTTTAAGTCATTTTTTACATCATCCCCCCCAGCCATATCAGGTACAGCTGGCTGGGCGCAGTTTTTCGGTACCCAGTTTTCAAATGGATGGGGAAATTATCTGGGGCCTGACTGGACGGATCATGGTCGCCATGATTGCAGCGGGTTTGGGTAGGACGATCAACTGGCCATTTTTGTTAAGCCAGCAGACGCTGGCCGGTACGCTGGAAGCCCAGCGACTGAATTTACTGATGGGGTCCCGGGGATTTCCCCGCTGGCCGCGCAGACGCTGAAAACGTGTCTTTGCAGCCCTATTCATTTGCAACCCCATTCATTTTAAGGAGTGCCTCCAAATGCTGTACCAACTGGGAAACCGCAAACCCAAAGCGGTAGAGTCGCCGTGGACAGGCTGGATTGCTGACTCGGCACAGGTCATTGGTGAGGTTGAACTGGGGAGGGAGGTGAGTGTCTGGTTTGGTGCGGTAGTACGGGCAGACAACAGCCGGATTGCCATCGGGGATTACAGTAATATTCAGGAGAATGCCGTCCTGCATACCGATGCGGGAATTGATCTAGTGATCGGTACGCACGTCACTGTGGGGCATTTGGCAATGTTACACGGCTGTACGATTGGCAATAACAGTTTGATTGGTATCAATGCCGTGATCCTGAATGGAGCCGTGATTGGGGAAAATTGCCTGATTGGCGCAAACAGCCTGATTCCCGAGGGCAAAGTTATTCCCGATAACAGTGTGGTCATGGGATCACCCGGAAAAGTCGTTAAAACCCTGACGCCTGAAGCGGCAGCCATGCTGAAATTGAGCGCTGTGCATTATGCACAGCATCATAAACTGTATCTGAACCAACTGGTTGAGCTGACGGCTGACCAGCTTTGATGACCAGCTTTCAGCCCGTGCTCCAGCCAGTTATGACGCTTTGCTGGGCGTGCTAGATTAAAATCTGTCCGACATGATTCACCGCTCTGTCATGCACGTTTCGTTACACTACTGACACCAAGCAATAGCACCGGTTCATGGGTTTGGCAGAACGGGTTGCTCATCAGCATGTGCCGGATGCGTGAGTTGGGAGAGTGCAAGATGCGGTCACGACCTACCCTGGATGCGCTTAACCACATAGGACAGCGCTTGCTGGTGGATTCACTGGATCGTCTGCCACTGCTGCGCAAAGCCCGCGCTCAGGTGAATTTACGCTATTCACAGTCTCTTAAAGAGCTGCACGCACAGCAGCCGCGTCTGGACAAACTGCTTGATTCTGCACGTCGGCACACGGAGGCACAACCAGTGTTGCTCCAGCAGCCGATGCAACAGGCGCTGGATTGGGCTGATCAGCTGCAGGATCGTGTTGAACAACAACTGTCTGTCAGTCCTGTAGGCCCCCAGAATCCCTGGCTGGGTACCGTGAATAAACGGCTGACCGGTCTGTCTAATTCCTACCAGCCTACAGTCTACACCTCACCTGCTGCCCGTCATTTGCCGCGCCCCCGCACCCTCTATACCCAATGGCAGGATTATCGCGAAACGCTGGGCCGCCAACTGAGTCAGAGCATGGGGCTGATCCCTCGTACTGCAGAATAAGTGACTCCAAAACGCAGCGGTGAGGTTACCATTGATCGGCCAATTAGCTTTTTGATCCTTTTCTTGTGTAAATGAATTGTTATTTTGTGTAATCCATGTAAACTGACTCGATAATAGCGCGCACGCTCGATACCGCATAGACGGGTACGTGTGCTGAAATGGATCAGTGTGAGGTTGGATGATGCAGATACCTAGTCAAGATTCACGTCAGGATTCCCGTTTTAGCTGGATTGTATTTTCTACCGCAGGCCTGTTCTGGCTCGGATTCAGTGGCTGGCTGCTCGTCACCGCGCTCACGGGTTTGTATGCTCCCCTGTCACTCCTCGCCGCTTCCACTTCCTGGGTGCTGACCCTTTCCCAGGTAGGATTGCTCTGGCTGAGTCTGCTCTTTGCTGGCGTAGGTTTGGCACATCTTGCCCTGACCAGTAAACAGGGCGTCTCCCTGGCTAACATTCAGAATCTCTGGAAGGATTTGCCTCGCCACCAATGGGAGCTGCTGGGGTTGATTCTGGTGCTCAGTTATGCCGCGCTGGCGTTTATGGTGTATGTCATTCAGAAAAATGCCGGCATTGGTGGTCAATTATTGCTGGCCGTTACCTGTGCGGCCCTGATCATGTTTGGCCGTGAAATCAGCTATCAGGCACTGTATGGCGCTGAAGGGATCCGTGAGAAATTCTGAAGAGACTCTCTGCTTCTGCCATCTTAAGCATTACCGCCCTGAAATAAGGGCGGTTTTTTTATGTTTTTTTATTATGGGACGTGCTTTTTAACAGCCCGCTTACACAGTTTGCCAAACCTTGGTGCAATGTTACCAACGGGCACTGCTTTCCGCGCAGCAGCACAGTACGCTGAATCACGCCTTGCCATGGCACTGCTATGACAAGTCTTTTTTCTCATCTGAGGTCATTTTTCCCCAAGTGAAAAGAGGGTACGTTCACGGGAAAAAATGGCAGTCAGTTTATAACGCTAGCGAAGGATGTGATCATGTCTATTGCCAAAAATATTGAAGTCTCCAGCACTTCGACCGTCAGCTTTGAAGATGCCATCAACAAGGGCATTGCCCGTGTTTCCAAAACCGTTAAAAATGTGAAAGGTGCCTGGATCAAGGAGCAAAAAGTCGGTATCAAGGACGGTAAAATCACCGATTACAACATCATGATGATTTTGACTTTTGTGCTGGAAGAAGGCGAAAACGTCGATAAGTAAGCGGCGTTGCTGCTGAATAGACAAAGGCCTGCACAATTGCAGGCCTTTTTTATGCGTAGCGATCGCTAGAGAACGATAATTATTGCTTAGGCATCAGCGCGGGTTTGTCGGCACCAGCGATAGGGGTGGACACTTCCATTGGGCCATCGACGACGGGCAAATCTGCTGCAACCGGTGGTGTCATGTCTGGAGTCGCTTTGGCGGTACCAGCTTCCGGTGTTGCTGGGGCGACTTCGGCACTGGCTACTGCAGTAGCTGGAGCGGCTTCGGTAACGGCAGGCGTGACAGCTACTGGAGCCATGGCTGCGACAGGGGCAGCTGCCTGTACAGGTGCTGGTGGAACCGGCTCAGGGCGGAAGAAAATGCCGTTCAGGAGTATGAACAGGATAATTCCCAGCAGCAATACGGCAAATACTGCCACATATTTGAGTTCAGCAATCGGGTTGGTAACCACCGCGTGGTCATCATGTTGGGCCATGACGGGCATCCTGAAAGGGAAATGGAGCTATACACAGAAGTATAGCAAACAGCGGGAGAGCCTTGAAAGCTGGCAATCAATTTGGAGCCTGTGTTTTCTGTCTTGGAGTGCTTAAAATTGAGGTTTTAAGACGACTAAAAGACAAATGGCAATGAGGATCATCACGGGAAATTCGTTGAACCAGCGAAAAAAAACATGACTGGTGCCAGTTGGGTTGTGCAGCAGTCGTTTGCGGTACATGCCTGCCATGCCATGATAGGCGCTTAGCACGAGCACCAGGGTGAGTTTCAGGTGCAGCCAGTGTTGGTGCTGTAACACGGCCCACTGACTGGTCAACATGGCCAATCCAAATATCCAGGTCAGGATCATGGCAGGTGTCATGATGCCGCGGTACAGCTTGCGCTCCATGATTTCAAAGCGTTGCTGGCTGATGCGGTCCTCACTCATGGCATGGTAGACAAACAGGCGTGGCAAATAAAACAGGCCCGCAAACCAGCACACCATCGCGATCAGGTGAAAGGCCTTGAACCAGAGAAAATACGCGGTCACGACTGGTTTTCCTCGCCAAGGGTTGTAGTGGTTGCACTGAGTTCGTCACGGTCGCCTTCTGACCACTGCTTGAGTATAAGCGATGCGTTGATTCCCCCAAAGCCAAAACTATTACTGAGGCAGACGCGCGGTGTGATGGGCTGGTTATGCGTCAGTAATTGCAGGCGTTTAAAGGTGTCGATTGCCGCATCGGTTGGCTGCATGTTGCATCCGGCAGCCAAAAAACCCTCGTGCATCATCAGCAGGCAGTAAATCATTTCCTGTACGCCTGCGGCGCCAAGACTGTGGCCGGTCTGCCCCTTGGTCGAGGAAAAGGGCAGGGGGGGATGATCGGGAAAGGATGCGCTCAGCGCTCGTTCCAGTGCCTCCAGCTCAACCAGATCGCCTTTCAGTGTGGCGGTGCCATGGGTATTGACGTAATTCAGCGCCGTAATCCCATGGGATTTGGCTTCTTCCATCGCCATGCGCATACACCGATACGCGCCCTCGCCACTGGGTGTGAGCATGTCCTGACCATCGGAACTGACGCCATAACCGACAATCTCCGCTAGAATGCGTGCCCCGCGCTGACGTGCGTGTGCAAGTGATTCCACCACGACCATGCCCCCGCCACCGGCAATCACAAAACCAGCACGATTGGCCGCATAGGGCCGTGAGGCTTCGCTGGGTGTGTCATTAAATGCATGGCTTAACGCCCCCATGGCATCAAACATGATGCTTTCCGACCAGTGTTCTTCTTCGCCGCCACCGGCCAGAATCAAATCCTGTTTGCCCAGCTGAATCAGCTCTGCAGCATGGCCGATGCACTGGAGCGAGGTGGCGCAGGCAGAAACCAGCCCATAACACATACCTTCCAGCCCTAGCGCTGTTGAGACGCCCGCCGCGACGGTACTGGTCATGGTACGCGGGACATGGGTGGGCGGGACTTTTCGGAGACCATCGCGCTGAAGGACTTCCAGAACCTCGGCAAGTGACCCCGTTGAACCACCGCCAGAGCCAGCCAGCAACCCATACCGTGGCTGTCCTGCCAGTTGTTCTGGCCTAAGGCCTGCATGAGCAATGGCGGAACAGGCAGCGCCATAGGCATACACGGCGGCTTCGCCCATAAAGCGCCTGACCTTACGATCAATCGCTTCCTGCTGTTCAGGCGGGCGGCCTTTAACCTGGCTTTTCATTCCCAGTTCGGCGTATTTGCGATCAAATACGATGCCTGACATATTGTTTTTTAGCGCAGCGGCAACGTCTTCGAGCCGATTGCCCAGACAGCTACGAATGCCCATTCCAGTAATGACGGCTCGCTGTGAATCGGGCCTTAAAGGAATTGAGGGTGATACGGTAACCACAGAGTCAAGCGAGTTAGTTGCCACAAATTCTGCCTCGAAAGCCGTTGGGAGGGTGGATGCTGTGTGCAGTCCAGCTCCCTGTATTCAGTCTAAAACTATTACCTAAAACTGTTTGCCCTAAACCACTGTGCCACAAACCACTTCCTGATGTCGCCTGTCCTATCGACACTGGAGCTGTACAGCCACCCTACAGAGTGCTACAGCCCGTAACAGGAGGGGGGTTGTCTTTCGGCTGGCAAGGGGACAAGATGCGACAGACACGCATTTTTCTACTGCAAGCAATTCATTTTTTTCACATTTGGAGCTAATGGGCTGATGATGTTTCCAGGCCTCTGGTTCCCCAGACCATGTATGAGAAAGACTATGAGCACTCAACATCGCAACACCGCCACAGAACAGACTTCCTTCATTAAAAGCCTTGGGTCTGGCGCGTTCAGCAAATTGTCCCAGATGGTTCGGGAAAATGGCAGTGACTGGGTAGACAATGGCATGGATCTGTTAACACGGATTGCCGCAGCCAGCCAGAATCCCTCGGATAAAAACGCATTTCAGGGCAAAACGGTCGAAGGGACTACCTCTGCCTCATCAGCGGGAACGACTGGTAGCCTTCCCAAATCGGATCCCCTGTATGCCTTTCGGCAACAGGTTCCTACCATTAGCCGGCAATTGCTGGGGAGTCGTTACGCGACGTTTAACCGCTTTACGACGCGGTTTGTACCGGAATCGGTATTGTACGGTGCAACCGATCAGGTGTTTTCCCGACTGGCTCAGCTGGCGGCATTTCTGAGTGATAAGGATGATGTGGCCGAGCAGGCAGGATTAAAAGATTTTTCAGCGCTGGGTCAAAAGCTGGGTGTGCAAAAAGCGGGCAGTGATGGGGCGATCAGTGAAGGTCAGGCATCGAATGCAGCGAACCCGCTATCCAATCAGATTTCGCGTGCGGTGACTGAGCAAAACCGCATGATGGCGATTGCAGAAGGCATGGTGACCGGAGCAACAGGATTGATCGGGGCGGTCAGTGATCTGCCGCTGATTTTGGTGCTTTCCTTGCGTACTATTTATCAGATTGGCCATGCTTATGGATTTGCGCTGGACGATGACGCAGGCCGTGCACTGGTGATGCAGGCGCTGTCGGAGGCTGATCTGTCTCCTTTGGCTGAAAAACAGGCGGTCTTGGTTGGCTTGGCCACGGTACGGGATTTTCTGGAGCAGGGTGATCTGGCCCAGTTGCAGCAAATGGCAGGCTCCCACAACAACACCGATGCACTGCGTAAAATTGCCAATGAACTCAGCAGCCGCATTAGTCTGCGCCTTAGTCCATCCATACTCGGTAAAGTGATGCCAGTCCTGGCAGGTGCGGCTGGCGGCATGTATAACGCACGCGTGATCAAAGCGGTAGCAGCCAGTGCCCAGAAAGTCTTTGCTGAAGCGCGGCAAACCGGCAGCGTGACCCAACAGGTATCGCAGTTGGCGACTGAATTAACGCAAGAAGATTCGGCTAAAAAACAGGCGGTGGCTGACAAGGGCGAAGCCGAGACTTCACCCGCAGTGAATACATCCGCCGACAATGCATCAACCAAAAGCCCATCAGGAGACGATAAGTCCACTGAATCCAACAAGTCTGCTGAATCCAAGCAACAGGCTGCTGAGAGCAAAGACACGCTAGAGCCGCTTCCAGAGGTTTCCGTTGCTGAGGCAGCTAAAACGGTGGCCAGCAAAGCCGCTGCGGTGCTGGCGTCTGCGGCACAGTCAGTCACAGAAATGGCTGGGCAGGCAGCGGTGGAAACTGGCAAGGCCGTCAGCACCGATGCCAAAACCGCGACCGAAGTGGTTTCAGAGAAGGCAGCAACGGTCAAGCAACAGGCCGCTGATACCCTGAGGGGTTTGAAGGCTGAAGCCACTGATGGCGCCAAGACCAACTCTGTAGCAGCAGATTCCCCCACGGTAGAAGTACCTCAGGAAGCAGTGGCCAAGGAGCAAGCGGCTAGTGAGCAAGCGGTTCCGGAAAAAGCTACTGACACAAAAGCTGATCAGGAAAAAGCTGCTCACGAAAAAGCCGGCGAAGCGCAAGAAAAGGCACCAGCGAAAAAAACAGCTCAAAAGGCGAGTGATGCGTCTAGTGATGTGACTAGTGATGTGACTAAGTTACTGGATACGCCCCTGGATTCCGAAAACGCCATGGTGAGCCAGATTGAAGTGCATCGCAAATCTGACGCTTCTCATCACGAGTCCACCAAGCCTGCGCAGGCTAATTCGTCACAGGCCAACCTCAGCACCACTGTGTCACTGGATGAATTGAAACAGAAAATTTCGGAAGCTTCTAGCCAGCCGTTGCCCCCACGGCCCGCGCAGAAGCCTAAAGAATAATCCTGCTGGCGTGCCACTGGCTACGGTGTGCGGTGCTTGTTTCTGCACTCCGCAGCCAGAGTGAT
>CAUJHL010000038.1 GCA_963204705.1 Pseudomonadota bacterium
CCTGTGAATGATTGGGTGAGTGACTGGGTTATGGAAACAGGATTGGGCTTGCGAGCTCTCCCTCACACAGTTGCTACTGGGCTCTTGACGGCTGTGATGGCAACACTTCTATTGGCAGGCTGCGCTTCTGCCCCACAGGTGCCCAGCCAAAGCCGGCTGATCGTCGTTCCCGGTTATTACACGGTCAAAACGGGCGATACACTGAGTAAAATTGCCGCCAATTATGGGCTGGACTATCAGAAACTAGCGCGTATCAATACTATTGACTCGAATTATATTATTTATGTGGGTCAGCGTTTAAAGCTCACGGAAAATCAAAATGCCCCCAGACTGCAGGTACGTACCTCGCCCTTGCCCGCATCACAGCCTTTGAAATCGACACCGATAAGTTCCGCTGGCCGACCTGCTAATACGACCAGCAATCAGCCTGTCCGTCAGTCGGCGAATCAGCCGACCAACCTGCCCACTAAAGCTATCGGGACGGCAGCTGTGGTGACAGCGCCTGTCGTTGCATCTGCCGGCAACCCTACAGCCTTGAGTAATTCTAAAAAAGCCAGCTACGGTTGGCGCTGGCCGACCAGCAATCCTATCCTTCAGACCTACAACCCATCGGCCAAGGCCAAAGGTATTATTTTCAGTGGCAAACTGGGCGATCCGGTGTTTGCCAGTGACAGTGGCGAAGTCATTTATGCCAGTAATGGATTGTCCGAATATGGCAATCTTATTCTGATCAAGCACGGCAATGGGTTTATTTCCGCTTATGCGCACTGTAACCGGATGTTGGTTCAGGAAAACCAGCGAGTGACGTCTGGACAACAGATTGCTGAAATGGGCCAGACCGGTGCCTCACAAGTACAATTGCAGTTCCAGATTCGTTCAAACGGCAAGGCAATCGATCCCTCATCATTACTACCCGCTCGCTAATAGCACTTTTGCTATAGACAGTTTTTTCAATTTTGACCGGCTAGAATTTGAGTAGAAGATCTATTTTTTCATATTATGAGAAACACATCACATAAATATCTCTTGTTGGCATTCTGTGTTAATTCCAAGTGATTTAAGATATTTTAAATTTACTTCAATTCATGGTGTGCTATGGAAGCAGCTCTAAACACATCTGTTTTTTTTGATGTTTTTTAATCGGTTTTGTGCCTAACCTTAATTGCTATGCCCTATTTTAGGTGTGCCATTATTAAGTAAAGATTAAGCGATGGGGCACAACAAAGAATTGGTTAGACTGAGCGTTGACTGAGTGCGCGGCAGGGTTAATTTCGCTGAAGATTTAAGCAGCATGCTGCCGAGTCGGGGCTGGGAAATCACTTTCAATCAGAGATAGTTTTACGGGTTTATGCGGCTTCCCCATAGCGGGATTCGGCAATTCAGGGGGTGCAGCGTTGTTAGAAAATCTCAGAAGTATGGCGGTATTTACCTGTGTGGTAGACCGTGGATCCTTTAGCAATGCAGCACGCGAGCTGGGCATTACGACGAGTGCCGTGAGTCAGCAGATTCGTTCGCTCGAAAACGAGCTGGGTGTGGTTTTATTGCATCGCTCGACACGTAAAATCAGCCTGACCGAAGCAGGTTCCATTTTTTACAAGAGTTGTCTGGAAATGGTGCAGGCCGCTGAGCGTGGAAAAACCCGCATTAATGAATTGCGTGATGAACTGGTGGGCGATCTGCGCATTGCTACGACACCCGAGCTGGGCGCTTACCACATTGTTCCGGCCTTATCGAGTTGGCTGGCGGCACATCCACAGCTCAGTATTAATTTTGAAGCGGATAATCGCTATATTGATATGATTCAGGAGCGAATCGATATTGCCATTCGCATGAGTCCCGCGCTGTCGGATTCCAGCCTGATTGCTCGTCCCATGTGCCGGGTGGAACAGGTACTGGTAGCCACACCTGCTTACTTGCGTCAATACCCCGCCCTGCATCACCCCACTGATCTGACAGGCCATTCGTTGATTGGAATTAACCTGATCAAGGATGTGAATACACTGATGTTCAAGCATCATCAAACCGAAGAACCGGTAACAATCACGATGCCTTCCCGTTTGGAAAGCAATAACGTCTTTTTGACCAAAACGCTCTGTTTGGGCAATCATGGCATTACCCGAATTTTGTTTCTCGATGTGCAAAAAGAGTTAGCACGGGGAGAATTAGTGGAGATTTTGCCGCAGTGGAAACTGCCCGACTACACCCTTTACGCCGTAACTCTGCGCCGTGAACACCAACCGATTAAAATCACGCGGTGTCTGGAGTCGCTGAGTCAGTATTTTAGCCAGATTCCTGGTGGTCGGGATTACCTCTGATCATGCCTATTAGCCGCCTGCTATTGGCGCTCGGCGTGATTGTCCTCATGTGGAAGTTGTGGCCACACCCCCAGCCTACTGCAGATCGACTGGCCAATGGCTATGCCATACAGCCACTGGAGCATTATCGTAATACGTTCAGAATCCTTGGCATAGAGCATTATTACGCCGACAAGGGCGCTGGTATCTCGCCGGTGGATTTTGCGGTTGGCATGGGTCCAATGACGGATAAGTCTGTCTATGAAAAAGTCAGCATTAGCCAAGGCAACCGCTGGTATCACTGGCATGTGGATGAGTTTCCTATCCCCAGACGTGAGTTGGAAATCAACAGCGCCAATATGCACATTATCCCCGCCACACCTGCTGTTGCCGATCAGATCAATCAGATCCGGGAACATCAGCTGGTGATACTGGAGGGCGAGCTGGTCGAAGTATCTGGGCCCAATGGTTTTCACTGGCGCAGTTCGCTGAGCCGCGAGGATACTGGTGATGGTGCCTGTGAGCTGATGCGGGTGGATTCGGTGCAGTGGCTGGAGCGCTAGTGTGAAGCGCTAGTTTGACAAGCCGCGCCCGTAGCTTTTTCAAAAGTTTGTATTGATAAATTAACTTTTCCAATCGTAACCATTAAATTTATCGGTTTTACCTATAAAAAGTTTCCTGGCAAGATGGCCCTATCGCGATTGCAGCAGGTTGCTGTATGGCGGATAGCACCTAATCCCGGCCCAAAAGGAGAAAAAACATGAGCTTGTCGCACTTATCACCCGGCTCGATTACCCTGGAAAATCTGGAAGCCGCGTTTGCAGGCGAATCCATGGCCCACATCAAATACCTGTACTTTGCCCGTATGTGCCGTGCGCAGGGGGATGTGGCCACAGCGGAGATTTTTGAAGCCACCGCAAAACAGGAAGTCATGCATGCCTTTGGGCATCTGGATTTACTGTATCCGGCTGAAAAACTGAATCCTGCCAAAGCCTTGCAATTGGCGATTGAAGGGGAAACGTATGAATACACTGAAATGTATCCGAAATTTCGGCATCTGGCGGTAGAGGAAGGCAATTCTGCGGCCGTTCGTGAATACGATGAGCAGATTGAGGAGTCGCGTGTGCATGCCGAACAGTTCAAGGCAGTGCTGGAAAAAGCAGCCAAGCGCTTTGCTGCCCTGACCAGTGTGGAACAGCGGCACGCCAACCATTACCAGCAGGCACTCGACAATCTGTCCGCAGCTGGTTAAGGTCGGCATAAAGTCGTTAAGCCTGCAATGACCAGATGCGGCGTTTAACCTATAAATCGTGGAGTCTGGGTCATTGGCTACGGTGAATTGTCGTGGCATCATTTTAAAACTTGGCCTGATTTGCCATTGGCACCCTACCGGGTTGAGTCGTTATTTTTCTGGAGAGTGGAATGAAAACCTATCAATGCATCGTTTGCGGCTGGATTTATGAGGAAAGCAAAGGCTGGCCGCAGGATGGCATTAAGCCGGGCACCAAGTGGGAAGACATTCCAGAAGACTGGACTTGCCCAGACTGTGGTGTTTCCAAGGCGGATTTTGAGATGATCGAAATCTGATTCCTGGAATTTGATTTCAGCCAACCTGATTTCAGTCCGGGGCGGTTTGCAAAATCTAGCGACCTTTTCCACGCCATTCACTCATCATTGGCGAAGTGTGAATGTGGTTTCGGAAGATGGCAAACCGCCTTGGTGCTTGTCGATGTTTGATGCCTCATCTTTGGCTTAATTGCCTCCTATCACAGTTTCAAAGCCCACTCTTAGTACTGCCCGAGAGCTGCCCAATAACTGTCCGAGTACTGTATGAATCCGATTATTATCATTGGTTCCGGCATGGCCGGTTATACGCTTGCACGTGAATTTCGTAAGCTGAACAGCGACACGCCCCTGACAATTATTACCGCTGATGATGGTGTGAATTACGCCAAACCCACTTTGTCGAATGCGCTGGCGGGGAAAAAGACAGCGGCAACCATTGGCTTGGCAGATCACCAGAAAATGGCGGACCAACTGCAGGCGATCATTTTGAATCACACCCGGGTGATCAGGATTGATCCCGCGCAGCGGCAGATTGAGGTTGAGCAGGGAGCTGAAAAACAGCACATCACGTATCACTCCTTGATTTTAGCCGTAGGGGCAAACCCTATCCGCCTTCCGATCGGGGGGGATGGTGCCAAGGACATTCTTGCGGTGAATTCGCTGTCAGATTATACGCTGTTTCGTGAACAACTGGAGCAGCCGGCAATGGCTGGCCGCAGTCTTGCCATTGCGATTCTGGGTGCTGGTCTGATCGGGTGTGAATTTGCCAATGATCTTAGGTCGGCTGGCCATGACGTCACAGTGATTGATCTGGCGGCACGTCCCCTGGGCCGGTTGCTGCCAGAAGTCGCAGGAGCACATTTTCAGGAACAGCTGGAAGCCTCGGGTATACGCTTTGCACTGGGTACGACCGTTGCTGAGGTAAGCCTGAACCCTAGTGAAGCCGAACTTCCACGCTTCCAGTTGACCCTGGCAAATGGTCAGCAGATTCAGGCAGATGTGGTGCTATCCGCCGTGGGCTTACGGCCAGAACTGGGCTTGGCAACCGTGGCTGGGCTTGCCACCGATCGTGGAATCCGGGTAGATGCACTTCTGAAGACCAGTGAGGCCGGAATATACGCCGTGGGTGACTGTGCAGAAGTACAGGGGCATCTGTTGCCCTATGTCATGCCGATCATGCAACAGGCGCGCGCACTTGCCCAAACGCTGAATGGCACACCAACGCCGGTGCATTACCCTGCGATGCCGGTCAGCGTCAAAACCCCGGCTGCCCCTTTAGTAGTGTTACCGCCTCCCTCAGACCTTGCGGATGTGCGCTGGGAAAGTGAATTGCTGGACGACGGCCTGATCGCTCGTGCCATGGACGATACCGGACTGCGGGGCTTTGTCCTCTTGGGCCCAACGGCTGGAAAACAGCGGCTGGCATTGACGAAACAGGTGCCTGATCTGATTCCCCTTGCTGCTGTTTGAGGAATACAACGGCCAGATTGGTGTTGCCCTGATCAGACGGCATTAACGATGAGTCATTGACCATATCAGCCAAAACGGACAAAAAACCCCAAAGCCGTCACCGAATGTCAATGGCAAGTGGTGACGACGCGTCTACCATGATGTATCGATCGTTTCGGAGCCCGCCATGAATGGTTTGAATCTTAGCCAATCCCCCTACGCTGATTTTATGCATGAGGGCAAAGCGACCATTGGGGATTTAACCCTGCATTTTGAAGTCGGTGGCGCTACGGATGCCCCGACGATTTTACTGATCATGGGTCTGGGAGCCCAGATGCTCATTTGGCCAGATGCCTTTTGTAAGGCGCTGGTCGACGCGGGTTATCGCGTCATTCGCTTTGACAATCGTGACATTGGCCTGTCGTCAAAAATACGCCATAAAGGCCCACGGCTTGGCTATCTCAAATTGATGGGGCGTTTTAGTCTGGGCCTGCCCAACAGCGGCTCACCTTATACACTACACGAAATGGCGGATGACACCCATTTGCTGATTAAAGCACTCGGCCTCTCCAGTGTGCATGTTATTGGCGCTTCCATGGGCGGCATGATTGCGCAGATATTGGCGGCTAAACATCCCGAGCAGGTCAAATCGCTGAACCTGTTGTTTACCAGTAACAACCGCGCCTTGCTGCCACCACCTTTCCCTAAACAATTGCTAAGCCTGATTGGACGGCCTAAGTCCATGGACGAAGCCGGTGTGATTGCCCATGCTACCCGTCTGTATCAAACCATTGGTACGCCGGGCGAAGTCAACATCGAAGAGTCCAAAGCCACTGCGCACAAACTCTTTCACCGTAGCTTCCACCCAGCCGGTGTCGTCCAACAATATCTGGCGATTTTATGTACTGGCTCGCTGACCGAGATTGATCGAGTTATTAGTGCGCCGACTCTCGTAGTACACGGCTCCAAAGACAAATTGCTGCCACCAGCTCATGGCCGAGCCGTAGCCAAAGCCATTCGTGGTGCGCGCTTTGAACTGATGGAAGGTATGGGCCACGATATCCCCAAAGCCTACATTCCCCGACTGGTTGCGGCATTTAGCAGCAATATCATGTCGTTTGAGCAGACCGCTACCCGGGCGTCCTGATGGCGGCATTGCCCTCCCTGCGGCAACTGGGTTATCTGGTTGCCCTGTCGGATACCCTGCATTTTACCGAAGCCGCCAAACGCTGCTTTGTCACCCAATCTACCCTGTCCGGTGGCATCATGGAGCTGGAACGCCTGCTGGGTGGAACGCTGGTAGAACGCAATCGCCAGCAGGTACGACTGACTACGCTGGGTGAGCAGGTTGTTTCCCGCGCCCGACTGTTGCTGGCCGATGCGCATGATCTCATGCGCCTAAGCCGTGAACTGAGTGAGCCGGGTACAGGTGAGCTGCATCTGGGCATCATTCCTACCATTGCGCCGTTTGTGCTGCCGGGATTGTGGGCGCAAATGCAAACGCGCTTTCCCCGTCTTCAATTACGGGTGCACGAAGTCCAGAGCCATGTGGCAGTCGAAAAACTGGGACAGGGGCAGCTGGATCTGGTGATTTTGGCGTTGCCGTTTGATATTGGGCAACTATTAGTCAAACCGGTCATTCAGGAATCACTGGTGCTGATTCACCATCGGCAAGATCCCATTGCTCTGCAAACAGAAGACTGGCAAGCGCTGCCGCTGGATCGGCTGATTTTGCTGGAAGAAGGCCATTGCCTGCGGGATCACACCCTGAGTGCCTGCCGCATCAGTGACCGGGCCAATCATCAGGGGATCGAAGCCAGTAGCCTCATGACCTTGTTGCAAATGGTTCAGGCCCAGATGGGCTTTAGCCTATTGCCCTCTTCGGTCCTGCAATCAGGTTTACTGCAGGCCTTTCCCCAGATACAGGCCATCCGCGTCAGCAATCCTCCAGAACGCACCATTGCCCTACTGGCTCGCTCCAGTACCACTCAGCATGCCGAACTGGAAGCACTCAGTGGCGTGATCGAAAACCTGTTTCGTGCCAAGCTAAATAGCTCACTGAGTTAATTGAATTGCTCACTGAGTTAGCTCAATCAGCTAAACTCATTCAACGAAAGTCAATTTGCTAAACTCAATCAGCCCGTATAGTTACTTGCCTTCAGCGAGTCAATTTTTCCAGTAGAATGGCTTGAGCCATATGAGGCGGTACTTCGTGAGTCTGTCCCTCAATACGCACGCGCGACCATTCGCCATTGCCCGCCAGTTGCCAGGCTTGCTGATTGTCTTCCAGATAGTTGATCAAACCCTGCTGAATAATGCGTTTACGCAGCGGCGGCTGATCAATTGGAAAACAGACTTCCACCCGTGAAAAGAGATTGCGATCCATCCAGTCCGCACTGGCACAATACACGCGGGGTTCGCCGCCATTGGCAAAATAAAAGACGCGGGTATGTTCCAGAAAGCGCCCCACGATCGAGCGCACGCGAATGTTTTCAGACAACTCTGGCAGCCCCGGACGCAGGCAGCAAATGGATCGAATAATCAGATCAATCTGCACGCCGGCTTGCGAGGCTTTGTACAGTGCATCGATCAGTTGTTGCTCGGTCAGTGCATTGACCTTGACGATGATTCGGGCTTCCTTGCCTGCTTTTGCCTTGGCAATTTCTTCATCAATAAAACCCAGCAAACTGCTATGCAAGGTAAAGGGCGCATGCAGCAATTTTTTCAGTTTGGCGGCCTTGCCCATGCCGGTCAATTCCTGAAATATCTTGTGCACATCTTCCGATAATTCAGGATCGGCACTCATCAGGCCATAATCCGTATACATACGGGCATTGCCAGCGTGATAGTTACCCGTTCCCAAATGCACGTAGCGCACCAATTTATCGAGTTCACGACGCACGATCAGAATCATTTTGGCATGGGTCTTGTAGCCCACGATGCCGTACACCACCACCGCACCCGCTTCCTGCAGGATATTGGCTACTTCAATATTGGATTCTTCATCAAAACGCGCACGCAGTTCAATGATCGCGGTGACTTCCTTGCCATTGCGGGCGGCTTCAGCAAGCACCTGGACGACTTCGGAATCCGGGCCGCTGCGATACAGCGTTTGTTTGATCGCCAGAACCTTGGGATCGCGGGCGGCTTCACGCAGCAGATTGATGACCGGAGCAAAACTTTCAAAAGGATGATGCAGCAGAATGTCCTGTTTTTTAATGGCGTCAAAACTGCTGTCACTTTTTTGCAGGGCAGCCGGGATGACGGGAATCATCGGGCGATAGCGCAGCCGCGGACGGTTAAAATTGGAAATGAGCCGGGCCAGATTCACCGGCCCATTGACGCGGTACAACTGGCTGTCCTTGAGAGCAAATTTTTTCAATAAATACTGAACGATATGGTCTGGGCAGCTCTGGGTGACTTCCAGGCGCACCGCCCGGCCAAAACGGCGGGAGCTCAGCTCTCCCTTCAGGGCTTTGGCCAGATCCTCTACGTCTTCATCCAGCTCCAGGTCGGCGTTCCGCGTGACCCGAAACTGATGGCAGCCCGTGGCCGTCATGCCGGGAAACAGCTCGCTGACGTGTTCGTGAATGATCGCCGACAGCATTACATGGTGTTCGTATCCCTGCGTCAGATGATCCGGCAGGCGCACCACACGCGGTAAAGATCGGGGCGCAGGCACAATCGCCAGATTCATGTTGCGGCCAAACGCGTCCTTGCCCTCCAAAGTGACAATGAAATTCAGGCTTTTATTGACCAGTCTGGGAAAGGGATGCGAAGGGTCCAGGCTTATGGGCGTGAGTACCGGTAACACCTGTTCGCGGAAATACTGCTTGACCCAAGCGGCCTGTTCCGGGGTGATCTCATCCCGCCGCAGAAAGCGGATATTTTCCTCGGCCAGTTGCGGCAGGATTTCCTCATTCAAAATACCATATTGACGCTCAATGGCGGCATGCACCCGTTCGGAAATTGTTGCCAGCACTTCGGAGGGCAGCAGGCCATCGGGGGAATGGCTTTCATCATTAAAGCTCAGCTGCTGTAACAGGCCGGCGACGCGAATTTCAAAAAATTCATCGAGATTTCGCGAAAAAATCAGCAAAAAATTCAGCCGTTCCAGCAAGGGATGCAAGGGATCCACCGCCTGCTCCAGCACCCGCAGATGAAAATCCAGAATCGACAGCTCACGATTGATGTAACGCTGATTGGCTTCGTACTGCGGCAAAGTGGCGGGACTGGCAACTTCTGGCCCAGTGTGCGGGTTGGAATTCGGGCTGCAATTCGGCTTAGGGGTTTCGGTTTTAACAACGGAATTCGGCATAACTATCCCCGCACAGAGTGCTTTTAAAAAATCAACACAGTAAATCCAATCAGCCTGAGTCGCTCAGGGCTGGCCAGAACGTCCTCTTAGCCAGTATGCGCCACACATGTTTCAGGCATCTGACAGCAGCATTCATGAAGCAAAAAATCACTTACAGATTAGCCCAGTAGACTCAGATCGAACAGCCCAATTTTCTTGAGTACTTGGTTTCGTTCTATTGTGCTAATTTTTTGGAAAAAGGATTTTTAAAGCAGAGTGTTGAAAGTACTTCCTGAAAGTGGTTGTTCAAAGGACTTGTTTAAGCAGCCTAAGGGCCTTGTGCTGGCATCAACGGAGTTTTCTCCATCGCAGGTAATTTTGCCAGCGGCATGTCCCGGCGAATGCGATTTAAATGCTTTTGAAATCGGGCGTCCTGTTGTGCTGAATAGTAAACAGGATTGGGCACCAGAGCAGCCAGCCAGGCCGCCTGTTCCACCGTTAATTGTCTGGCGTGACACTGAAAATAGTGCTGTGCAGCCGCCTCGATCCCATACACACCTTCTCCAAACTCGATGGTGTTGAGATACACCTCCAGTATGCGCCGCTTGCTCCAGAGACGCTCGATCATCCAGGTGATGATGGCTTCTTCGGTTTTGCGCCAATAGGCTCGGGTGTTGGGAAGAAAGAGATTTTTGGCCAGCTGCTGGGTCAATGTAGAGCCGCCTGCCGTGACTTCACCGCGAGTGATATTGCGACCCATCGCTGCGCCCATCCCTTCCCAGTCAAACCCCCAGTGCTGGGTAAAACGGGCATCTTCTGCGACAATCAAGGCCTGACGTATGGGCGTACCCATGTCAGTGTCGTTAATCCAGTGATGCTGTAGGCTGACACTGGAATGCGCGCGCTGATAATCCCACATAAAACGGCTGGTCTGTACGGGGTAATATTTCCACCATACCAGCAGGCAAAACACCATCAACTGGATGACCAAAAACACCGAAATGGCACTCAACACCAGTCCCACCAGTAGACGCTTTAACCAGAACACACTTTCCGCCCGTATTGCCCTGACATCCACTCCAGTATCCTCAGCCTTACCCCTCCCGGAAGTATACGGTATGCTAGTGCTCCAACAACGTTACTGAAGCGAATCCCTTGACGACTGTGCAGGCAAACAGCTTGACTGATACAAAATCAGCTACACAGGCCGCTACAAAAGCAGCCAGGATAACCACACCTGAAAAAACCCCACCTGAAAAAACAGTGCACATCATTACGATTGGCACACTGGGTTGTCATTTGTGTGAGTTGCTGGAAGCCTTACAGGATCAGTTGGCGCTGGCCCGACCATTTCAGCGGCATACAGTAGATCTGGCTGACAGTTCGGCTGAGGTCATGGAGCGCTGGGCGACCCATATTCCACTGGTGTTGTTTACCACCGAGGATGATGTGCTAACGCATGAAAATACACAACATTGGGCAGAGCAAGACCTGACGCTACGGGAGCCTCATTCGCGGCATCCTGAAGAGGCGATAGCCAGATTGCGTCCGAAAACTGCTCAGCAATCTTCCCAAGAAATTTCTTACCAAACTTGCCAACACACTTGCCAGCCAAATGATCACACCATAGCCCTGCAATGGCCATTGTCGCTGCAGGATCTGCTTGAGGCCTATGAGCGAACGCTTGTTGGTAATGATTAAGAGGGTTCTATGGCACTGCGAATAATTCCTCCCAAACCGCATGCTTTCGTCACCACTTGGCTGGTGGGATTCACCATCCTGATCTGGCTGCTGCAAATCGTCTCAGGGGTCGATCTCTGGAATCCCACACCGCAGCAAATGCTGAACTGGGGCGCCAACTTTGCCCCGATCACCCTCGGAATGCGTGAGTATGACCGGCTGCTCATCAATGTGTTCTTGCATGTCGGCCTGATTCACCTTGCGGTCAATATGGTTTCCTTGCTCAGTCTGGGATATTACGCCGAGCGATATTTTGGCCGACTCAGCTTTCTGACGCTGTATCTGCTGACAGGGCTGTGTGGCAGTCTGAGTAGCGCAACGCTGAGTATGCTGGCTGCCAGTCAGTCGGGTGTGTCTGCATCGGGACTGGCACCAGCGCCTGCGGTCAGTGCGGGAGCCTCGGGTGCGATCATGGGCATTGCTGGCGCGTTGTTGTGGGTGGCCTGGCGACCCGTGGCAGGGCTTTTGCCACAATATCGCCTAAATTTTCAAAGCTTTGCGACAGTGATCGTGTTGAATATTGGACTGGGTGTGGTGGTGTCCGGTATAGACAATCGAGCGCATCTGGGCGGGCTAATCAGTGGCTTTGTGGGAGCCGGAATCTGGCATATCACTGCTACGCTACCACGAACGACTGCGCTGATTCTGCGTAGCCTGAGTGTGCTGGCTGCCCTGGCTGCCCTCACTGCCGTGTTGCTGTGGGCGACACCTGTCTCTTGCACGGTTTGGCCTATTTGTACCCATTAATCGACTTCTCGAGTTGGGCTAGTGGCTGAGTCATTGGCTACGCGAACTGTTATTTGCTGAGGCTTGCACCTTCACCGTCATTTTGCCGGCCTCACACTTTCATTACCTTTGGAATCCCGTTCTGAATCGAGCGTTTGCCCCAATCACTGCGGCTTTCGCCACGGAAAATCGCCATTTTTAGTGTAAACTCAGCGCCCTGTCTGAGCGTCCTTCACGTTTCCTAATGCTAAGGGAATGGATTGACCTCTCTTCTGTTTTGCAATTTATTCACTGTTTGTTTGTAAATTCAAGGAATTAGCCCATGAACCAAGCCCTTGCCTCGCTCATCGAACAGGCCTTTGACGATCGACTGCAGTTTTCACCAACCAATGCTCCAGCGGATGTCCGTCAGGCTGTCGAGCAAGTATTGGCGGGGCTGGATAATGGCTCGCTGCGTGTCGCCCAAAAGGTGAATGGTAGCTGGCAGGTCAATCAGTGGATCAAAAAAGCAGTGCTGTTGTCATTTCGTTTAAATGACAATGTCCCACTGAATGGCAACGGCAGCATGACCGATACCCTGCAATTTTTTGACAAAGTGCCGACTAAATTTGCTGGCTGGACTGAACAGCAATTCCGTGAGGCTGGTGTGCGCGTGGTACCGCCTGCCGTAGCGCGCAAAGGCAGCTATGTGGCGCGTAACGTGGTTTTGATGCCGTCCTACGTCAATATTGGTGCCTATGTTGATGAAGGCTCCATGGTGGATACCTGGGCGACCGTGGGCAGCTGTGCGCAAATCGGCAAAAACGTGCATTTGTCCGGTGGTGTGGGGATTGGGGGTGTGCTGGAGCCACTGCAGGCTAATCCAACGATTATTGAAGACAATTGCTTTATTGGTGCCCGCTCTGAAATCGTCGAAGGCGTGATTGTAGAAGAAGGTGCGGTCATTTCCATGGGCGTGTATATCGGGCAGTCTACCCGTATTTATGACCGTGAAACGGGTGAAATTCATTATGGCCGGGTGCCTGCTGGCTCCGTCGTGGTTCCGGGGAATTTGCCGAGTAAAGACGGTAAATACAGTTTGTATGCGGCGGTTATCGTGAAAAAAGTGGATGCTCAGACCCGTGCGAAAACCGGTCTGAATGAGTTACTGCGGGTGGATTGAGGCGGTTATGACCTCCCCACTTCGCTCTGCCCTGATTCCTGTGTCCGACCCCGCGGCTGGCCTGCGCCTGACTGAAATTTTTTATTCGCTACAGGGTGAAGCGCTGAGCAGCGGCGCGCCGACTGTATTTGTACGGTTGACGGGTTGCCCGCTTCGCTGCACGTATTGTGACACGACCTACTCCTTTGAGGGCGGGCAGCGCTGGTCGCTGGAGGATATCCTGACAGAAGTGCGTCGTTTTCCAGCGCAACACGTCTGCGTCACCGGAGGTGAGCCATTGGCACAGCCCAATTGCCTGCCTCTGCTATCGCGCCTGTGCGATGCGGGGTTTGCCGTGTCGCTGGAAACCTCGGGGGCGCTGGACATTTCGCGTGTAGACGCGCGTGTCTCCATCGTGCTGGACCTAAAAACACCCGCTTCGGGTGAAGCGGAGCGCAATCTCTGGGCCAATCTTCCCCTGCTGCAAGCCAAGGATCAAATCAAATTTGTGATTGCGGATCGGGCGGATTATGAGTGGTCCCGGTCTCAGGTACAGACACGGCCTGAACTGAAGCAGGCCGGTGCGATCTGGTTTTCCCCTGCGTTTGCCATCGAGCCCGGGCAAACCCTGTTGCCGACTCTGGCAACGGAGCTCGCGGAATGGATTTTGGCCGATGGTTTGCCGGTTCGGCTGCAATTGCAACTGCATAAGCTGCTCTGGCAGGATGCCAAAGGCAAATGACTGGCTGATCTTGATCATTTTTCCGGATTTATTCTGTTGTTTCTGGTTGATTTTTTGAGTGTTGTGCAATGAAAACCCCTTCCCGTGCCGTCGTCTTATTGTCTGGTGGACTGGATTCTGCAACCTGTCTGGCATGGGCGCTCCATCGCTACGATCAATGTGAAGCCCTGAGTTTCGCCTATGGCCAGCGTCATACCAGTGAGCTGGATGCTGCCAAACGATTGGCGGAAGCTGCGGGAGTTCCACATCGCATCATTTCGATTGATATGCAAAGTCTTGGCGGCTCGGCGCTGACCGACCATTCCATCGCGGTTCCTGAAGAGCAGAGTCAGGGCATTCCGGTGACCTATGTCCCTGCACGTAATACCATTTTTCTGTCGTATGCGCTTGCGGTGGCGGAAGTGACGAATAGCCAGGCGATTGTTATTGGTGTCAATGCCGTTGATTATTCGGGCTATCCCGATTGCCGTCCTGAATACATTGAAGCCTTTGCCCAGCTTGCCCGTTTAGCGACCAAAGCAGGGGTGGAAGGCCAGCCGCTTAGCATTGACACGCCCTTGCTGTGGCTGAGCAAGGCAGAAATCATTCAACTGGGTAATAGTCTGAACGTGGATTATTCCCTGACCGTTTCCTGTTATCAGGCCAATGCTGAAGGTGAGGCGTGTGGCAAATGTGATAGCTGCCGCTTGCGGGCGCAGGGATTTGCAGATGCCGCCCTCCCCGACCCAACGCGCTATCGTCATGCCTCGTGAGTTTTTTTGAATGCTGCAAGGAATAAGGTGACTGGCAATACGCATTTTCTCCCTTGTTTCTTCATAGTGGATTGTTAGACTCCGACTCTACTCAGTTTTCCCATGATTGACCGGCCACATGGGACTCCTGTATCACTGTGCAATGTCCTGTTTCCGTGGGTTTTCAACGCGGTTAAAGCACCGCATAATGGCCCTGAAACCAATGACTGCCTTGGGCAATGGGAATCTGAATGAACTTTTTTTCTCGTAACGGCACAATCGCACTGCTTTCCCTGGCGACCATGGTCACTGCTGCTGGCTTGGCACACGCTGCTCCAAAGCAAGCCGCACCCGCGAATGTGGATATCAAAAGCATGATGATCAAAAACTGCGCCGATCAGGCTGTCAGTCTGAAAGTGCTAGACGCCAAATCTGCCAACAAGCTCTGTACCTGTAATATTTCTGTACAAGCGGATAAGCTCAGTCTGGGTGAATACTGGCAGATCAACAGCATGGCCATGAGCGGTAAAGACCCACGTGGACTGCCTGCGCTGCAAAAAATCCAGCCGGATTTGGATAAATGCAAAGCGGGTATCACCCTGAATCCGCCGCAGATGCCAGCTGCAGCAGCACCGGCTGCCGCGCCTAAAAAATAATCCTGCTGAATAGTAGAAGGCTCATTTCGTAAATGGGCCTTTTTTTCGCCAGCGGTTTAAGATAACTCTTTTTATGCGGAACTAAGCAGAACTATGGCTATGACAACAACGGACACCAGAGAGCTCTGGAATCGGGTGGAGCATTTTCCGCTGGCAATTGCCGGAACAGCCGCAACCTCGCTGTCGGAACTGAAGAACGGCCATGACACGCTCTTGGTGTTTTGCTATCCCAAGGATGCCACCCCGGGCTGTACCACCGAAGTGCAAAATTTCAGGGATCATTACGCGGACTTTCGTGTGCTCAACTGCGCCGTCGTGGGGGTTTCCCGAGATTCAATAAAACGTCATCAGGCCTTTATCGACGCCCAGCAACTGCCCTTTCCGCTGATCAGTGACCCGGATGAAACGCTGTGCCTGGCACTGGATGTCATGAAAGAAAAAATGATGTATGGCAAACAGGTTCGCGGTGTTGAGCGCAGCAGTTTTCTCTGGAGCCGGGACGGTAAATTGTTGGCTGAATGGCGTAAAGTCAAACCCGCCACCCACACTCAGGAAGTGTTGGCCTACCTCAGGGCACTCACGAACCGAGAAGCCGTTTGACAGTATTTTTACTGTCGTTTTCATGATAATTTCTTGAGTTGATACAAAAAAGGGAAGTCACAGCACTTCCCTTTTTGCATTTAGCACCGAGACTAGCTAACGCTGCTGGCTCGTTAAATTAACTCGCTGGACGAACCGTTTCCTGCGTTTTCAGCACTTGTGGGGTCTCTGTCTGAGCTGGCATGACGGCATTCAGTTCACCGTCAATCGTAACGGGGATCAGATCACCCACCATCGGGACATAGGCTTTCATCCCGAAATCACTGCGCTTCACCGTCGTCGTGGCCGTAAATCCAATGGTATCGACTTTGCTCATCGGGTTAGCCGCGCGTTTGTGCATGACCACATTCAGCGTGACAGGTTTGGTCACGCCCAGTAGCGTCAGGTTGCCGGTGATTTTGCCTTTGGATTTGCCCTGCATTGTTACGCCAGTGCTGACAAATTGCATGGTGGGAAAACTGGCTGTATTAAAAAATTCTGCCTTGCGCAAATGTTCCTCGCGTGCAGCCCAGCCAGTATCAATGCTGTCGGTTTTGATGGTGAAATTGACCGAGGTATCTTTGGGATGAGCTGCATCGTAATTGACTTTGCCGTCAAACTCCTTGAACTCACCATAGATCGTTGAAAAGCCCATGTGATTCACCGTAAAGCCAATGCGTGCATGGGATTTGTCCAGATCCCATTGCTGGGCGTGTACGACGGAAAGGCTGCTGATCAACGTTGTCAGCATCAGAGTGCCGAGCAAGCGCGTGCCAGTGCGTTTACTGTGGTTGTTGATTCGATTGTTCATGGAAATATCCTTTTTTGGGGAAGTAACAGGGAGGGTATAAGGCGTTTGCTGTGCCGAATAATGGACGGTTTGCAAGTTTCGCAGGGTAAACAAGCGCTAGTTTAAAGGCGAAAAACCCTAGTTTTATAAAGCATAGGTTAAAACTGTATCGCCCTTGGCCACTCATGCTTGATAATGTCCAGATGTTTTAGCCTGATTTTGCGCATTAATCGGCCTCGCTGATGTTTAGGTATGTTGTTGTTTTATTATGCGCTGCTAGGCAATTTAATCGCTTGCGGGTGTGGTTTTCAGCTTTTTTACTCCTGGATATGGCGGCTCGTGTTGGCTCAACTCACGCTAGGTTTCGGGCATTCACGTTGCTGTTTGGTTTTTCTGAACAGGCTAACCTTGGACCTGACGCAATTTGGGGTCGGAAGTTTGGACAGGCCAACGCTGGGTAGGCCGTTTAACCACTGAGGCATTGACTTGTCTGACCATTACAGGGGTCATTGCTTGTACAGGCTGGATTGATTTGATAAAACCGCTTGTCAGGCCGGCATACACACTGCTTAATCCCTTTGACGTTATTTTTGCCTACTGCTGGGAGTAACTAGCTGACATGGTTGACCCTCAAGATAACTGGATCATCCCCGGCGCCTATGGCGTACTGTTGCTGGACGTGGTGGCGCGCTGGGGCATCAGTGAGCAAACCTTGCTGGGCGAATTTGGCCTGACCCGGGAGGCCTTGGCCAATCCCAGCGGCAAGATGAGCGTCAAAGTTGCCAATGAATTGCTACGCTATGCCCATCACCTGACGGGCGAGCCCAGCCTTGCCTATCATCTGGGCACGCAGATGCGCATTTCAACGCACGGCTTTATTGGCTTTGCGATCATGACGGCGGATACCGCCCGCGATGCCTTATTGCTGGCCTCCCGCTTCATCACCATCCGGATTTCCTACGGGCGTCTTACGCTGCTGGAAGGGCCTGAGGAGTCACTGATTTTATTTGAGTGTGACCTTAAGCTAGAGCCACTCCGAACAGAGATCATCCTTGCGCTGTGTATTGGCATTTTGTTCATGGGCGAAGTGCTGACTGGCGAACGCATGAATGCCAAAATTTCTTTTGATTTTCCCGAACCACCGGGTTTTCATCGTTTTCGTCAATTGCTGCATTTTGATCTGGAGTTTGATCAGCCTGTCATGCAGTCGCGATTTGATACCCGACTGCTCGATCTCAAACTGGTCAGTGCGGATCCGGTTGCGAGTCAGCTGGCCATGGCCCAGTGTGAAGCAGAATTATCCGCGCTGGGCGAACATACCCGTCTGGCCGCAAAAGTGCGTGATGTGCTGATCAGTGCCAAAGATGGCTATCCCGCGATGGAGCTGATTGCCGACAGTTTGCATATGTCAGACCGAACGCTGAAACGCCAGCTGGCCGCTGAAGGCACCAGTTATACCGAAATTCTGGAAGAAGTCCGCCACCGTAAGGCGATTACCCTCCTGTCCCGCACCGATCTCACCCTTGAAAAAATCTCAGAACAGCTGGATTATTCTGATGTAGCCAATTTTACCCGTGCCTTTAAACGCTGGACTGGTCAGACCCCGGGACGCTGGCGTCGGGCACCCAAATTTTCCGGTCGTTAAGTTAGTATCGATGTCATATCACTCATCCTCACAATAAGGTCTAAAAAACATTGAACAGTTATGTTCATGAATTGCTACTTCCGACACACGAAAAAGACTATACTCCAGCACTCCGCCACGATCGTGACACTGTATACTGTCGTCGTTATGGAGAAGTACAGGTGCCAGCGTTTACCGCTAGTGCATGCTGTTCTAGCCGGTAATCATTCCTGGAAGGCCATCCCATGAAAATTGCACTCTTACCTGTTAATGAAGATGAACGCCTTGAGGCGCTCAGGCAATATCAGATACTGGATACGGAGAGTGAAAGCTGTTTCGATGAACTGGTAAAACTGGCGGCATTTATAGTCGGGGTGCCAATCAGTTTGGTGTCATTGACTGATGAGAAACGTCAATGGTTCAAAGCCGTGCTAGGACTTCCAGTCACTGAAACGTCTCGCGATGGGGCTTTTTGTAGCCATGCGATTCTGGAAGACAGTGTGATGGTAGTTGAAGATGCTAGCAAGGATAGCCGGTTTTATGACAACCCGCTTGTAACAGGCAATCCAAGCATACGCTTTTACGCTGGGGCGCCATTGATTACTCCACAAGGATACCGGATTGGCACATTGTGCACGATTGATTCGATACCCCGCGAAATCACCCAGGATCAAAAAACAGCACTGGAAATGCTGGCGCGACAAGTAGTTTATCAGCTGGAAGCCCGCCGAAAAAACCAGGAACTTGGGGAAATCACTCGTGAGTTAACGACCACCAATTACATCAAGGACCGCTTATTCAGTCTGATTCGGCACGATCTGAAGACCCCCTTTGCAGGGCTGATTGGAACCTTGCAGCTGGCACGGGAAAATCTTGACTCACTCGACAGCGAGGAATTGCGGGATATTTTTGAAGACATGGATGGCTGTGTCACCGAGGTCTATCAATTTGTCGAGGGTCTACTGGAGTGGGCTGAGCTCGAACGCAGCGTGGTTCGGATAGTTGCTGAAGACGTGGACCTTCGGGAAAAATTGACCACCGTTATGGCCGCCGCCGCAATGGAAAACGAAACACGCGGAATTGAGGTCGTAACGAGTTTTCAATCTGATTTTAAGGTCAATGCAAATCCACGGGCTTTGCGGTTTATTCTGCGTTATCTCCTTAAAAATGCCTATCACACATCTCCTGATCTCAGCCAGATAGAGATATCGGTGAAGGATGTGGGGGAATTCACTGAAGTTCACATTCGGGATGCAGGTCCTACTCATTCAAAGGCCCAGTTAGAGCAAATGTTTGATATTGACTACCTGAGTCAGCACCGTTCAGGGCAGGCGCTGAGTGTGGGCTCGGGTCTGGAGATGGTTTTTTCCCGTCGTTTGGCCGAAGTCAATGGCGGAGAATTATTCGCCATTTCTGCAGAAAAAGGGGGTACGGAATTGGTACTTCGACTGGCTAAAGCGGCTTTGCATTAAGGTTTATGGGCCTTCACTAGACCCCTAGTGGTTCAGCGAATGAGCGAGTGCAAAGCCTGCAATCGTTGCGAGCAGGCTACCCAGCACATGCGCGGACAGTATCAGGCAAGTACCTAGCCATTGGCCGGCCTGCAGCTGCCGGAACATCTCCGCGCTAAACGTGGAAAACGTGGTCAGGCCGCCTAAAAAACCCGTCATCAACAATAAGCGCATTTCCATGGGCAATTTGTGCAGGCACCCCATCGCGATTCCCATTAAAAAGCAGCCCAAAATATTTGCGATCAGCGTGCCAAACGGGATCAGCTGATCTGGCCGTTGCCAAAGCAGTGTCAGTGCGTATCGCAGCATGGCACCCAGTGCTGCGCCAGAGCCTACCAGCAGCCATTGCATTGTTGTGTTCCCCGCTGACACTGTCCGTCAGGATGACGTTCGTTGCGTGATTTTCATTGCATTAAGCGTTAGAATACGCTGCCCGATTTTTGAGTCCCGCCCGAATGACGTCCACTGCCCTGCTCCAGACCCGCCTGAATGCACGACACCGTGCGCTGGGAGCCCGCATGGTGGATTTTGCCGGGTGGGATATGCCAGTGCAATACCAGGGTGTGCTTGATGAATGCCGTGCGGTACGTCAGGGCTGTGGGCTTTTTGATGTCTCGCATATGACAATTACTGATTTTGAAGGATCCGGTGTTGCTGGTGCCCTCCAGCACTTGCTGTGTAATTCACTCCAAAACCTGCGGCCCGGTCAGGCAGTGTATAGCCCCTTGCTGAATGAACAGGGTGGCATGATTGACGATGTGATCGTCTACGCTCCGCTCACGGACAGCATGCACTGGCGCATGATCAGTAATGCCTCCACGCGGGCCGTGGTGCGCGACTGGCTGGCACTCCAGTTACCTGAAAGCGTTCGCATTTTACCCATCGAACAGGAACTCATCGCGATTCAGGGCCCACAGGTATTTGAGGTTTTGTCGCGGTGCTGGCCGGCGGAGCGGGTTGCAGATATTCAGGCGCTTCCACCTTTTCAGCAGTACCGTACGGACGATGGCCTGATGATTGCCACCACGGGCTATACCGGCGAGCTGGGTGTTGAAGTCGCCTGTCCTTCTGAGCAGGCAGAAGCCTTATGGGATGCCTTGGTGCAAGCAGGTGCAGAGCCTTGTGGTCTGGCCGCACGCGATACCCTGCGGCTAGAGGCAGGCATGAACCTCTATGGTAACGATATGGATACCAGCATTAGCCCGCTGGAATGTGGCCTCAGCTGGACGGTTAAAAATTCGGGCGAGTATGTGGGTAAAACAGCTCTGGAGCAGCTTCGTGACCAGCCTCACACGTGGATGAAAGCTGTCGTGCTAGAGGGAAAAGGCGTGCTGCGGCATGGCATGGCCATTCGTAATCCGGCAGAGCAGGATGGGCCACACGGTGAGCTGACTTCGGGTACGTTCTCTCCTGTATTGGCTAAGGCAATCGGCTTTGCGCGCGTGCCACATGCCTTTCGTGAACTGACTCAGCTAGAAGTCCAGATGCGGGGCCAATGGTTTCCCTTAACGGTCGTCAAGGCGCCATTTGTGCGCCATGGAAAGGCGCTGGTTTAAGCAATTTCCCAAGCATGGTCTAAGCCTTGTTTATCCACTGTTAATGCAATTGCCTGACCAAAATTGATTTAACTTATTGGTATTTTTGACTAATGTTATTCACACATTGCTTTTGGAGATACAGATGAATCACCCGAATGACCTGAAATATGCCCGCTCCCACGAATGGGCCCGTCTCGACGGAGAGCTGGTGGTCACTGGTATTACCGATCATGCACAGGATGCACTGGGTGATCTGGTGTTCGTTGAATTGCCCGAAGTAGGCCGTCAGGTCAGTACCGGTGAGGAAGTGGGTGTGGTGGAATCCGTCAAGACCGCTTCGGACATTTACGCACCGATTGACGGTGAAATTGTGGAAGTCAATGAAGCCCTTACCGATGATCCTGATCTGGTCAATACCGACCCCTATGGTGCAGGCTGGATTTACAAGATCAAGCCCGCCAATGTCGCTGATCTCGACAACCTGCTGTCGGCCAGTGACTACGAAGATTCGATCGACTGAAGACTTAATCGAGTGAAGACCCGATCGACTGATTTCTCCTGACCTTGATGCGATCAGCCGTACCCCGCCAAGTGCTGGCTCTGGTTGTTTTGCAGGTTTGGAGAAAAACTCTATTTTAACGACCGCTGCCTTGCTGGAAACAAAAGCTGGAAACTGTCGTATCGTTACAAGTGCCCCTGTTGCCCGGACTGGTGACAGGCAGTGTTCAAGACGGAATTTGCCTTGATCCTTATCGCCTAGCAATAGGCCAGACCGCTGAGTCCTGCCATGCCCTTTATTCCACATACCCAGTCCGACATTCAGGAAATGCTGGCTGTCATTGGCATTGATCACATTGATGATCTGTACGATGAAGTTCCTGCCGAACTGCGGGCCACCTTACAAACAACGCCTGAAGCCCTGTCCGAAATGGCCGTGATGCGGCTGATGCGCGAGCGTGCCGCGCAAAATGGCAGCTTGTTAAACTTTGCCGGTGCCGGTGCCTATGAACACCACATTCCAGCAGCCGTATGGGAGCTGGCGGGCCGCGGTGAATTTTTAACGGCCTACACGCCCTATCAGGCAGAAGCCTCGCAAGGTACGCTGCAAGTTATTTATGAATTTCAGACCCTGTTGACCCGACTGACCGCCATGGACGTGTGCAATGCCTCGGTATATGACGGCGCGTCTGGCCTGGCTGAAGCGGTATTGATGGCAGTAAGACTGCGCAAGGACAAAGCCCGCAAGGCGCTGATTCCACGCTCTTTGTCGCCTTTGTATCGTCGGGCAGTGACGGCCATTGTCGGTTTGCAGGACATTGAGCTGGTTGAATTGCCCATGGACGCAGCAACCGCTGCACCGGATCTCTCCGCTGTGGACACCACGGACTGTGCGGCGCTGGTGATTCCGTTTCCGGATTTCTTTGGCCAGTTGATGGATGTGCATACGCTGACCGATTGGGCAACTGAAAAGGGACTGATTTCAATTGCCTGTGTCAATCCGATGGCGCTGGCCTTGCTGACGCCTCCAGGGCAATGGGGTAAGACAGGCGCCGATATCTGCGTCGGTGAAGCCCAGCCCTTTGGCGTGCCTTTGTCTGCAGGCGGCCCTTATGTCGGTTTTGTGGCCTGTAAAAAAGCCCATGTACGCCAGATGCCTGGACGCATCATTGGCCGTACGGTGGATCTGGAGGGCAAGCCCGGTTTTACTTTGACATTACAGGCGCGTGAGCAACATATCCGCCGTGCCAAAGCCACCAGTAACATTTGCACCAATCAAGGCCTGGCCATGACGGCAGCGACCATCTATCTGTCGCTGATGGGCCCTGAGGGCTTGCACAAAGTAGCGCTGGCCTGTCATCAGGGCTTGAATGCCCTGACCGATCAGCTTGCTGAGGTGGGCCTCAAGCCGGTGTTTGGCGGTTCACGCTTTCATGAAATGGTCATTCGACTGCCTGTTCCCGTTGCCCCTGTGCTGGAGTCCATGATGGATAACCAGCACGTGCTGGCCGGTATTGATATTTCGGTAGACTATCCGGAGCTGGGCAATGCGCTGCTGATCTGTGTCACCGAAACGCGGACGGCTGAGGATCGCGAGTTATTTATTAGCGGCTTACGTCAGGCGCTTGCCGGTGCTGCTTCATCTGTGACAACGCCATCAATAACGTCATCAACAACGACTGGACTGGGAGTGTGACATGCTGATTTTTGATCAATCCTCGCCGGGTCGTTCCGCTCATGCACAGCATCCCGTTGTAAGCAGCGAGGCACCGCGTATTGCCGCCGGATTGTTACGCACACAGGCACCTGCCCTGCCTGAAGTTTCTGAACTGGACGTGGTGCGCCATTACACTCGCCTGTCGCAAAAGAACTTTTCCATCGACACGCATTTTTACCCGCTGGGCTCCTGTACCATGAAGTACAACCCGCGGGGTGCGCATCGCGCCGCCCTGCTGGATGGCTTTCTCAATCACCATCCCCTGACGCCGGATAGCCATTCGCAGGGCGTGATGGCCTGTCTGTATGAATTGCAGGAAATTCTGAAGGATGTCACCGGCATGCAAGCCGTGGCCCTGAATCCAATGGCAGGCGCACAGGGCGAGTTTGCGGGTGTGGCCATGATTCGTGCCTATCATGAATCGCGTGGTGATTCCGAACGCACCGAAATGCTGATCCCCACCGCCGCGCATGGCACCAATCCAGCCACGGCAGTGATGTGTGGCTACCGGGTACGAGAAATTCCGGTGCTGGATGATGGTGACGTGGATCTGGACGCGCTGAAAGCGGCCATCGGCCCGCAAACCGCCGGTCTGATGATGACCAATCCTTCCACGTGTGGCGTATTTGAAAAGCAGATTCAGGGCATTGCCAAACTGGTGCACGAAGCAGGCGGACTGCTGTATTACGACGGTGCCAACCTCAATGCGATTCTGGGTCAGGTTCGTCCGGGCGATATGGGCTTTGATGTGCTGCACATGAATCTGCATAAAACCTTTGCCACGCCGCACGGTGGCGGTGGGCCGGGTGCCGGGCCGGTCGGCGTGTCGAAACGACTGGAACCCTTCCTGCCGGTGCCCATTGTGGCCAAAACCGATGCCGGCTATGCCCTGCACGATGAGCATCAGCGTCCGCTGAGTATTGGCCATTTGTCCACATTTATGGGGAATACCGGCGTGCTGCTGCGGGCATTTTTCTATGCCCGCGTACTGGGCCGCGAGGGCCTGCGTCGTGTGGGGGAATTTGCCACGCTGAACGCGAATTATTTGATGAAGCGCCTGGAATCTGCGGGTTATACACTGGCCTACCCTGAGCGCCGTGCGTCGCATGAATTTATTCTGACGCTGCAAAAAGAAGCCAAAACCCTGAATGTGACTGCGCTGGATGTGGCCAAGCGGCTGCTGGATTATGGCATGCACGCGCCAACGACGTATTTCCCGCTGTTGGTGCCGGAGTGCCTGTTGATCGAGCCGACCGAAACCGAAAGTAAAGCCACGCTGGATGCCTTTTGTGATGCGATGATCAGCATTCTGAAAGAGGCCCATGAGCAACCCGAGCTGCTGAAAAATGCACCAGTCAGCCAGCCAGTGCGGCGTCTGGACGATGTGCGTGCGGCGCGTCAGCTCGATCTCAGCTATCAGGACGATCTGGCCAAACCCGTTTCAGCTGAAGCCAACGCTTAATCGCCCTGACCACCCTTCTTACGGCACTCTCCTGAGTGCCCTCTGCCTCTTAGTGGGAAATACCATGACGACAACTCCCGACCTACAAACCCTGAGCGATTTTCTGGATAGCCAGCGTCCACACGTGGCGGAGCTGGATCAGGGTCTGGATCAGGTGCTGACTGCGGTTCTGGCAGCTTCCCGTCAGATCAGCTATGACCTGCAGCAGGGTGCGCTGGCTGGGATTCTGGGCAGTGCGGATACCGACAATGTTCAGGGCGAAGTACAGAAAAAACTAGACATCATAGCCAATGACAGCCTGATTGATGCGCTCAAACGCTGTGAGCCGGTGGCAGGCATGGCATCGGAAGAAAACGATGACTGTATCGCCAATAATCCCGCTGGCCGTTATCTGGTGTTGTTTGATCCGCTGGATGGTTCGAGCAACATTGATGTCAACATGAGTGTGGGCACGATTTTTTCCATTTTGCCTGTCACTCAGACACCCGTGACCAAAGAGTCCTTTTTTCAGCCCGGCTCTCGTCAAATTGCCGCAGGCTATGTGTTGTATGGGCCAGCGACATTGCTGGTGCTCACTCTGGGTAATGGCGTGAATGTCTTTACGCTGGATCGAGATCAGGGGGAATTTTACCTGACTGCCAGCCAATTACAGATTCCAGCCGATACTCAGGAATTTGCCATTAATATGTCCAATCAGCGGCATTGGGAAGCCCCTGTCCAGCGCTATATTTCTGAATGTCTGGCTGGCAAGACCGGCGAGCGTGGCAAGGATTTCAACATGCGCTGGGTCGCTTCCATGGTGGGCGATGTGCATCGCATCCTGAGCCGTGGCGGGATTTTCATGTATCCCTACGATCTGAAAGATCCCAAAAAAGCCGGACGGCTGCGCCTGATGTACGAAGCTAACCCCATGTCGTTCCTGATTGAACAGGCGGGTGGTCAGGCTACTACCGGACGCCAGCGCATTCTGGATGTACAGCCGAATGATCTGCATCAGCGCATTCCGGTGATGCTGGGTTCGGCGGTAGAAGTCCGCCTCGTAACGTCGTATCACGGCTAAATGCAGGTACGATAGCGTTTTTATGGCCATCATTCCGATCAGCTCCGCGCAGAACCCTCTGATCAAACAGGTCAAGGGCTTGCTCAGCCAGTCGGCGATGCGCCGTAAGTCTGGCCTGACGGTGCTGGAAGGCTTTCATTTACTGGAAGCCTATGCACGTCAGGGCTCAGCACAGAGGGGTGCTGCCCCTCAGGCTCTGATTCTAACCGAAGCGGCCTATGCGCTGGCTGATGTTGCCGAGTGTCTGCGGCGGTGGCCCCGTACCAGTTGCTATCTGGTACCCGAGAGCCTATATGCCAGCTTGCGCACACTCGGCCCCGGAGTCGATGTCATGGCGGTGATCGAGGTGCCTGAGCCGGATTGGCCAAGGCCATTGAACTCAGATGTGCTGATTCTGGAATGTGTGCAGGACGCAGGTAATGTCGGCACGCTGCTCCGCACGGCGGCGGCGGCGGGTGTGGGTACGGTGCTGGCAACCACGGGCACCGCTCAGTTGTGGTCCCCACGGGTGTTGCGTGCGGGAATGGGGGCGCATTTTGGCCTGCAGCTCATCGAACAACTGACGCTGGACGAGGCCATTGCCCAGTTACACATCCCTTTATACGTGACCAGCTCCCATGCCGAAACCACGGTGTATGGTCTGGATCTGACTGCTCCTTGCGCCTGGATACTGGGCAATGAGGGACAAGGTGCCAGCGCGGCGGCACTGGATCAGGCGCGAGCAGTCAGTTTGCCCCAGCCCGGTGGTCAGGAATCGCTGAATGTGGCGGTGGCGGGGTCTATTTGCCTGTATGAAATGGTACGGCAACGCTGGGCCCTGTCACACTCCCCGACAATGCTGAAATGACCGTACAGAGACTGGCTTTCTGTCACGGTTAACGCGAATGACACTGTGGGTGCGGGAAATGGGAAATGGGAAATGGTAAATGGTAAATGATGTTGAACGCGATTTAACGAGTTGATTTTCTGGAGGCTGTCATGGTCTGGTCACCCCATGTGACGGTTGCAACGGTCGTTGAACAGAATGGCCGCTTTTTGCTGGTTGAGGAAGAAGCCCTCACGATCAGCCATCTGGTCTTTAATCAGCCCGCAGGCCATATAGAAGCCGGTGAAACCCTGATGGAAGGCGCAGTGCGTGAAACACTGGAAGAAACCGGCTGGACAGTCCGCATTACTGGCCTGCTGGGCCTGTATACCTATACGCCGCCCAATGATCCGGAATGCACCTATTATCGGGTCTGCTTTCTGGCGACTGCTGTGTCACACGATGCCCAGCGTCCACTAGATACCGGCATCCATCGTGCTGTGTGGCTGACGCCGGAAGAGCTGGAAGAAACTGGCCGCGCCCGCTCACCTCTGGTGACGCGGTGTATTCGTGACGCCCAGCAAGGCAAATGCTTTCCTCTTGAGCTGATCTACGAACATCCCCATTTCACCCCTGATCCTGATCGCCTGAATGCCTGATTATGCCCATAATGCCTGAAACACCCGTGATGAATTCCCCAGCCATGACAGGCGCATACCGCCCCTATGTCATCGTGGGGATGTCCGGTGGCGTTGATTCCTCAGTGTCGGCAGCCCTATTGCTGGAACAGGGCTATCGGGTCGAAGGCCTGTTCATGAAGAACTGGGAAGACGATGACGGCACCGAGTATTGCACGGCACTGCGGGATCTGGCCGATGCGCAAAGCGTCTGTGACCGGCTGGGGATTCCGTTACGGACAGCCAATTTTTCCATGGAATACTGGGATCGGGTGTTTGAGCATTTTTTAAAGGAATATCAGGCGGGTAGAACGCCAAACCCCGATATTTTATGCAACAAGGAAATCAAATTCCGCGCCTTTCTTGACCACGCTATCACGCTGGGTGCGGATTTCATTGCTACGGGTCATTATGCCCGACGCGGCGCACTGCGGCAGAATGCACAGGGGGAAGCGTATGCCCCGCTGCTACGCGGACTGGATACCAATAAGGATCAAAGTTACTTTTTGCACGCCGTGAATGGTCGGGAGCTTGCCCGGACGCTGTTTCCGGTGGGTGAGCTGACCAAGCCAGAGGTTCGGCAGCGTGCTGAGGCACTGGGGTTATCGACTGCCGCGAAAAAAGACTCCACAGGCATTTGCTTTATCGGCGAGCGGCGTTTTAGCGATTTTCTAAAAACCTATTTGCCTGCCCAGCCGGGCGACATCGTAACGGATAGCGGACAAGTCGTGGGACGCCATGATGGACTGATGTATTACACCCTTGGCCAGCGGGGTGGTATCGGTGTGGGCGGACTACGGGATCAGGCCGAAGGGGCCTGGTTTGTGCTCTCAAAAGACATGACTCGCAACGAATTGATCATTGGGCAGGGTCATGATCACCCGATGATGACGAGTCAGACGCTCTGGACAGATACGGTGGATTGGGTGGCTAGTGAGGCACCAGTACCGGTAGGCGCGCGATTTGTCTGCACCGCCAAAACCCGCTACCGCCAGCCCGACCAAGCCTGTGAGGTACGGGTGCATAACGATCACATCCAGGTGGTGTTCGCTGAGCCACAGCGTGCCGTGACCCCGGGGCAGTCGGTGGTACTGTATCAGGGGGAAGAATGTCTGGGCGGGGCGATCATTCGGCATACCGATGCACATCAGCCGGATAGCCATGCTCGCGCAACCTCCGGGCTGGCCGCTAGAGCACACGGATAATGACCGTGGATGCCAGTAGCCCAGTTACCCCCGTTGCAGAGCATTCTCCGGTGATTGACGGCACTGATCAGGTGACTGATGTGGCAAATGCTGCTCATACCAAAGAACAGCGTAAACAGCAGCGTTTGCTGGCACTGGCCGCGGTATTTCAAGCGGCCCAGTTCGCCCATCGGCTGGCCCTGCAGGGCAAAGCGGGAATACAGCCTTTTTGGGACGAATACGAAACGTTACTCCGGCAGTCGCTGGCAGGTGCAAATAATCCTTCCACACCGCCCGAACCACTGCTGGTTTCGCAGCTGACGATTGGCCTCAAGGTTCTGGAAAATTGTCTGCGCGAACCCTGGCAACAGGAGTCGGCCAGCCCTCCTCTGCCCTTGCCTTTCAAGGGTCGACTACCGCCTGCATTAAAATACAGCCTGAGTTTGATGGTGATCGAGCGCCGGCTGGACAGTTCTCCTAAACTTCGGGCTGCCCAACAGGATAGCCTGCTGAAATTGCAAGACAGACTTGCGTTTTTTGATCAGGACATCAGTCATCCGTCGATCATAGCCGGGTTTGCCCAAAGCTATCTCGCCTCTGCAGGCAAGTTACGGTTTCGGCTGAATATTCGCGGCCAACAGCAGCATTTGAAACGCCCTGCAACCGTCGATCAAATCCGGGCTATTTTGCTGGCGGGAACCTATTTTGCCAAACGCTGGCACGATCTGGGTGGCCGCCGCTGGCAGCTGCTGTTTCAGCGCAAACAGCTTCTGCGTGAGCTGGAGCGTTTGACCCAGTCATGACAACTCTTTCATTTTTAACACGTTAATTCTGTTTTTTAGGGGAAAACCATCATGACACTCGAACTTAGCACACTGACCGCGCTTTCCCCGCTGGATGGCCGCTATGCCAGTAAATGCGATGCCTTACGGCCCTATTTGTCCGAATACGGCCTGATTTCCGCACGGGTCACGGTGGAAGTGCGCTGGCTGCAATCGCTGGCAGCTCACCAAGGGATTCAGGAAGTGCCCGCCCTGAGTGCCGAAGCCAATCAGGTGTTGAATACGCTGGTCACTGATTTTTCCGAAGCGGACGCACTGCGTATCAAAGCTATCGAAAGTACCACCAATCACGATGTCAAAGCCGTTGAATACTTTCTCAAGGAAAAAACCGCCCACCTGCCGGAGCTGGCAGCGATTGGCGAGTTTATCCACTTTGCCTGCACCTCCGAGGACATCAACAATCTTTCCCATGCCCTGATGCTGAAAAGTGGTCGTGACGTACTGCTGGGCAGTATGCAGGCGCTTCTGGATGCCATTTCACGGCTGGCGCAGGTACATGCTGCACAACCCATGCTGTCACGCACACACGGGCAAACCGCAAGCCCGACCACACTGGGCAAGGAAATGGCCAATGTCGCCTATCGTCTGGCCCGTCAGATCCGTCAGCTGAAGCAGGTCGAATTGCTGGGTAAAATTAACGGCGCCGTGGGCAACTACAACGCGCACCTGTCGGCCTATCCTGAGCTGGATTGGCCGGCACACTCGCAGCAGTTTGTGGAGTCGCTGGGCCTTACGTTTAACCCCTACACCACCCAGATCGAGCCACATGATTACATGGCGGAGCTGTTTGATGCGATCCGTCGGTTTAACACCATCCTGATCGATTTTAACCGTGATGTCTGGGGCTATATTTCACTGGGCTATTTCAAACAGAAACTGCGCGAAGGCGAAGTGGGCTCCTCCACCATGCCGCACAAGGTGAACCCGATCGACTTTGAAAATTCCGAGGGAAATCTGGGCCTTGCCAATGCCGTTTTAGGGCATCTGTCCGAAAAACTGCCCATCTCGCGCTGGCAGCGTGACCTGACGGATTCCACTGTGTTGCGCAATATGGGCGTTGGACTGGCGCAAAGCCTGATCGCCTATGATGCCTGCCTGAAAGGGATTGGCAAACTGGAGCTAAATGCCGATCGCCTGCTGGCCGATCTGGATCAGGCACAGGAAGTGCTGGCCGAACCGATTCAGACTGTGATGCGCCGCTTTGCTATTGAACAGCCTTATGAAAAACTGAAAAAACTGACCCGTGGCCAGGCCATGACGCGCGAGATGATGGTGGATTTTGTCGCCAGTCACGAGCTGGACGGCGTGAGTGCCGAATTACGACAGACGCTTAGTGCCCTGACGCCCGCAACGTATAGCGGAAACGCAGCGCAGCAGGCACTTGATTTGCCTAAATATCTGGACAAACTGAAATAAGTGGGCATGATGCGTAATCAGCATTATTTCTGTTTTCTGACACTTTTGCCCTGTTGAGGATGCCATGAGTTATCTCCCGCGTCGCCCCGATATGTATGCGCCATTTCCCTTGATGGATCGATTTCACTGGATTGCGCTGGGAGTCCTGTTTCTGGCGGTCGTTCTGGCCTCCTTTAACCCGCTGGATAAAACGGGCTATTTGATGCATCAGACCGGAACCGTCATTGGCGTTGGTCTGCTGTGCTGGTTGACCCAACTCGGCAAGGTGAGCAAGGGCTCATTTGCTCTGGCGATTGGGTTTATCCTGATTCACGTACTGGGCGCCCATTACCTGTATTCCTTTGTGCCGTATAACGACTGGTTTAAAGCCATTGGTTACGATCTGGATAAAACCATGGGCTGGTCGCGCAATATGTACGACCGGCTGGTGCACATCAGTTATGGCTTGTTGCTGTATCCCATGATTGCGGATGTGTTTGGCACCTGGTTTCCAACCGCCAAGCGTGGACGTATTGCCTTGCTGGCGATTCAGTTCATTATGGCCAGTAGTCTGGTGTATGAGCTGATTGAATGGCTGATTGCAATTGGCATGTCGCCGGAAGATGCTGAAAACTACAATGGCCAGCAGGGTGATCAATGGGATGCCCACAAGGATATGGCTCTGGCAACGCTGGGCGGTGTGATTACCTGGCTGATTGAACGGGTCATCACGGTGAGTAACCAGTCTACTGTCAAACGTTAATTCAAACGTTATTCATTGCCAATCTGGCAGTTGGTTTCGCTTGTGAACCTTATCGCCTGACTGTTTTCCTGACTAATTGCATGACTAATTGCATGACTAATCGCATGACTTGCCAGAGCCTCCTGCCATGACACGCTCTTTCGACGCGCAGCGCCCCTTACTGGGCGGCATCAGTGCCGCCGAATTCCTGCGTGATTATTGGCAGAAAAAACCCCTGCTCATACGGCAGGCCATGCCAGAAGTTATCGGGATGTTTGAGCCTCAGGATCTTCAGGAACTGGCACTGGAAGCAGGCGTCACGGCACGTCTGCTCCTGCAACAGCCGGCCAAATCCAGTAGCAATTCAACAACCGATCCAATAAGCAGCCAAACCAACAGCCACCCCAAAAACCACCCCAAAAACCACGACCAATGGACAGTGAAGAATTTTCCTTTAACGGCAAAGGATTTTAAAAAGCTGCCAACTTACTGGACGCTGCTGGTTCAGGCCGTGGATCACTGGTCGCCTGAGCTGGCGGCGCTGTGGCATCATTTTGATTTTATTCCCGAATGGCGTCGGGATGATGTCATGATTTCCTATGCACCCAAAGGTGGCTCGGTCGGAAAACATTTTGATTATTATGATGTGTTCCTGGTGCAAGGCTACGGCGCGCGGCGCTGGCAACTCGGCCAGCAGTGTAATGCAACCACGCCACTGGAGCCCAATCAGCCGTTGCGGCTATTGCAGGAGATGCCGGTCTGGTTTGATGAAGTACTCCAACCAGGCGATATGCTCTATGTCCCACCCGGCTTGGCCCATTATGGCGTTGCTGAAAATGACTGTCTTACATTGTCCTTTGGTTTTCGGATGCCGACCGCGGCTCAGCTGATGGAGCGCTGGCTGGACACGGCACTGTCCGATCCCCGTCTGCAGATTCCGTTATCACTGACCGCGCTGGAATCGCAGTACGCGA